>JAJFJG010000049.1 GCA_021774265.1 Nitrosomonas sp. | reverse complement strand
TTAAGGCGCGTCCACGCTGTATTTCATTAAGCTCAGTGTCCAGCAAAAGACCTGTCATACCGATGATGCCATTCATCGGCGTGCGAATTTCATGACTCATGTTTGCTAAAAACGCACTCTTGGCTTGATTCGCTGACTCGGCTGCTTCTTTAGCCTCCTGCATGGCAACCTCAGTATGCTTACGCTCAGTAATGTCAGTGCGAATGGCAATGTAACTTGTTGGTTTTTTTTGATCATTATCTAAAAAAGGAACAATGGTGGTATCCACCCAATAGAATTGACCATTTTTTGTTTTATTTCGGATTTCGCCATGCCAAACATTACCCTTGGCAATGGTGCGATAAAGCTCACGGAAGAACTTAATATCATGATAACCAGAGTTCAGTAAACGATGATTCTGTCCCAACAATTCTTCTTGATTGTAACCACTGATTTCAATGAATTTATCATTAACAAAGGTTATAGTCCCCGCGACATCCGTAACGGCAACGATAGAATGCTGGTCTAATGCAAATTTCTGCATGGCCAGATCATTTAATGCCTGTTCCGCCTGCTCTTTGGCCTCCTGCATGGCCGTTTCAGTATGTTTACGCTGAGTGATGTCGGAACGAATGGCAATGTAGCTTATCGGCTTTTTTCCGTCATCATCTAAAAATGGAACAATGGTGATATCCACCCAATAAAATTTGCCATTTTTTGCCTTATTTCGGATTTCGCCATGCCATACGTCACCTCTGGTGATGGTGCGATAAAGCTCACGAAAAAACTCAGTATCATGATAACCAGAATTCAGTAAACGATGATCCTGCCCCAACAATTCTTCTCGACTGTAACCAGAAAGCTCTGTGAATTTATCATTGGCAAAGGTTATAGTCCCCGCGACATCCGTAACAGCGACAGCCGAATGTTGATCCATCGCAAATTTTTGCACAGCTAGCTCTTTTAATGCTTGTTCTGTCCGCTGATGGCTAGTCTCGAGTGCCTTGGCGTGTTTATTTCGCACTTTTAGCATGTGATTAAAAGCGTCGGACAATTCCCCAATTTCATTGTCTGTCGCGACGACAACCTTTTGTTCCAATTCTCCAGCAGCGACAGCTTTGCTGGCACTAACAAGCTGACTAATAGGTTGGGTGATACGTCTGGCTTTATAAACCGCCAAGAGGGATACTAACAGGCTTGTTAACACGAGTATGATCAAGGTTACTTTACCTAACCAATTGGCATCTGCAAGCGCGCTTTGCTGGCTGACTTCGCTAACTAACACCCATTTAACCCCCGGTAACTGTACAGTTTGATACAACCCGATCATTTTCAAACCATCGGGACCAATGTACTGATCAATATTCCGTGATGATTGCATATCCCTGTGCTTTCTTTTTGTCCATTGCCGAAACGGTTCGGTATCTATCTTTCTGCTCAACACATCTTTTTGTTTTTGATTGATCGCGGAGCGCAGATAGCCGTCTTCGCCCACCATGTAATGAACTTGCGAGCTTTTATGATATAAAAAATCAACAGAGGTAATGTTATCAAAAATATTTTCGAGTCTAACTTCGATGGCATACACGCCGACAATATTGCCTTTATTATCGAAGAGAGGGGCTGTGAGAAAGCTGGTCAATAGACCATTAACGGCATAGTGTTCCAAGTCGGAATATAGAGATTGTCCGGTCTCCAGAGTAGACTTAACACTGTGAGAAAATCGGGTATCAGAATGTGGGCCAATGAAAAGATTGGTGCCAAGGTCCGGTTCGCGAACTACGGTGTAGAGAATATTACCTGCGGTGTCGATTAAAAATATATCGTAGATATAATCATAATGGTGCGTCAGCGTAACAAGGTGATCCTCGGCAAATTCCACTCGACGCGCCCAGTCGTAACTTTTAACATATTCTTCAGAACTTTTGCCACTTTGAAGAAAACCTTCTTCGAGAAGTGTTAAAAGATGCGCATTATATATATTCCCAGCTTGGCTATGGAGATCCTTAACCCGATTATCGAACCAATCACTAAAGAAGGCGATTTGCGAGTTTGCCGCAAGCTCGAGTTTATCTTTAGCATTCTGAGTGAGGCTAACATTGGCTTGTTGATAGCTGATCCACGCGACCAAAGTCATGGGCAAAACTGATAGCAATAGAAACCAGATTATGATGGTACGACTAAGACTTTTCCTTTTAAATGAATGCTTTATATCAGTTATTATTGAGATATTATTGCTCATCGGCTTATCGCTGTATGCTCATCAGAGGTTCCTACTGTCGATTTTTTGTTGTACTAAAGTTTCGTTTTTTGCCATATCGAAACGAGTATCTGCAAAGGCTTCAATATCAATGGGTGTTTATAAAACTCAGCCTCTACAACTATCTTCATAATCTGTTTCAAGCCAATGTCATCCACGTTTAAGTTTGTTGTTAATTGATAACCCAAAAATACGGATCTAGGCTTGCCATAGTGGCTTTACGGGTATAAGCGGAAATAGGCCTGTACAGATCACAGTTTTTTATCTACTCGATTTGGCAGTCATCGTCGATGGTCTCTCTACCTTTATTACTAGCATGAACAGGGAATATATAAATAATACGAAACTAGTAATAACAAAGACTGCACAAATTGGTGATACAGCCCTGAATCCGTCTTTATCAACATTTCATTTTCCTTATACTTATCTGCAAATATCACAACTGTATTCAAGACAAGAGTTTTATTAACGAGTCTAATTTCCATTTTTACCACGAGTTACGAATTTGATAACCTCGAATAAAGGCCGACAATTGAGGTAGTTTTTAGGTTCCGCCTAAATTCCGCAATTTAATTTTTCCTTAACAGTATAAAAAAACCGCTACGCACCTGTGCAATCTATGTAATTTGGTAACTATTAACCTCTTATGAAAAAAGCACTTGATAGGCTTTTGGGGGATAAAAATCTAATTTTCTCTCTTGCCGAAAATTTTCCACACTAAACCCTGTGCGGCGCGGTTCTCAATTGTTGCACGAGTCGAATTTTATTGTTGACGCGCATGACGATAATAGAGCTCAAACTATGAAACGACTGCTGTGCAGCTGTTTGCAGAAAACTCACATATATCAGTTACCAATAACAAGGCAGCACGAAATCTGAGAATGGCAAAAATTAAACAAGAAATCTCTAGATGCTTCCGGTCAAGTAACTATGCACACGCTTATTGCCGCATTTCAAGTTATTTGCAATCCATCGCCATCAATAGGGATGACCCACTTGTCACTATACAAATCGCTTTGGCGGGTGAAACTCATGAAATATAAGGTGAGTAGTTACGAAATTTATAAAAAAATAGAAATTTAGTCTCTTAATTAAAAGCTGAACGGAAAGCTTGCCGTTCCAGAGTCAACGATTGAACAGACCTCATTCTTGCTCTACAAAATCTTCGTAACTTTGTTTTAATTCAGGCATGATTGCCTTTGTCGCATTGTAGCCAATCTCAAAAAGTTGCTCGCCTCGCGTGAAATCTTCAAACGGGCATGACGACGTGTCAGGCATAATCAAAAAATCACTTTCCGACATGTGTAGCTTGGCTAGTTCTCGCGCACTGACATCAAGTACGCGGTTAAGTGTTGACAAATAGCTAACCGGCTTCATATCAACCGCAGGCGTTTGAGCCGTATTCTTGCCAAAATTAGAAGATAGTATCGCGCCAACATCTACGCCAACAATGTAACCGGCTCCTTGATTGCGCAATACGGAACTGGGTACATTGATTAGTACGCCGCCATCCACCAGAGCCAGGCCATCACGAAAAATTGGTTTGCTAAATATGGGGTAGTTGATACTTTCCAGTATGGCATTGACAACATCGCCTTGTGAACGAATGACTGCTTTGCCGCCAATAAGATCAGCCGAGATCATGTGAACAGGGAGCAGCAACTGCTCTATTGTAAGATGCTTTAGATATTTTCGGAATCGTTGTTCAAGCAGACCAGAGCGAAAGAGTCCCAGTAAATGCCACTTACTTCCTTTTGGAATAAAGCTCAAGAACTTCGGAGACTTTATTTCTTTATTAAACAATTTAAGTAGGTGCTTTTGATTAAACCCTGCGCCATACCCTCCCGCAATAATTGCACCCGCACTAGTCCCGGCAATTCGATCAAAAAACAGACCGTTTTCCTCCAAGGCCGCGATGACGCCAATGTGCGCTAAGCCATGTGCGCCGCCACCACCCAATGCTAAACCAAGATGAACACCTCTAGCTGCATGATAAAGGCGCGCCAAGTCTGCAGGTCGCAGACTTTTCGTTCTCGAGTTGTAAGCAAAGCGTATTTCATCTGAATTCGTAACAACACAATGGGGCACAATTTCAGCCAAAGCATTTGATTTAGGTTGAGCCCAGACAATTTGCAAGCGACTTGCAAGGTTAGGTTGTTGCTTTAGAAGGCTACTAATCTGTTCAACTTGCGCGCGACTATCTGATTTCTTTTGTTCGACAAACCACCAAACATGCTCACATTGCATCAACAATTTAGAAATTATTTGCTCACTTTTGATATCGACAAACACGTGATCACATTGCTCAGCTGCTTCTGTTAAATCCTGTTGCAAAAACGCAAGATTGATTTTCTGACGTGCACAGGGTATTGCATGCAACAACTCAAACCCCATTGATCTCCAATGATCTTCGCGGCCAGAGAAAATTTTAATTTTTTTGTTTTTACCGACAAAAAACTGTGTGATCTGCTGTGCGAAACCAAATGTCAATTCCGAAGTAGAAACCAACCCAATAACGCCTAGCCTGCTGCGTGTAACTTTTCCAGCCAGTGCACCACTCAACCAACCACCAATGGTACGACTCAGATTGATCAACAACTCAGGCACTTGCCTTACCAGATAATAAAAATCCTGCTTAGCAATTTCTAGGACTTCAGTATCCATTAACGCCGTAGCTGTAGCCGCACGTCGACCACCGTTCAACAAAACCAACTCCCCGAAATGATCGCCCTGTTGCAAGATGTTGAGCGACTGTTCGTTCACGTCAACTTTGTGTACACTCATACGCACTCTGCCGGACAGAATTATGAACATACTTTCGCCCACTTGACCTTGCAAACAAAGTTTCTCGCCACTTTTAAAGTGGCGTCGGTTTGCTGCATTGACAACTTTTTGAACCTCCTCATTGCTCAGCCCCTTTAATAAGGATCCATTTTTGAGTGTGCCTTCAATTCGTTTATTCAAAATCTTTGCCTCGCACAACTTATGAAATTGAACCAGCGTTGCCACCAGCTCGCTGAACCTAAGACCCTTAATTAGCCGCTACAATAATAACTCGTTCACTTATTATCATTGCATCTTGCCAAAAAGAAACAACAACGCACTCTAAGCAACAACCAACCGAGGATTCTAAGTTAAATAATAGCATTGACTGCTTATTTCGCCTTTGAATTTTTTCTTAACAAACCTATGCAAATATTCATTTTGCCGCTACATTAATCTGAATCTGCAACTGCTGTTTAGGTGGAGACTAACAGGAAATAATGTGACTAAAACGATAAAAAGACAGCTAATCACTTTTGGCACTATGTTGCTATTGGTTATTGATTGTGCTTCGATGCAGCCAACCGCTGCCATGAAAAGAAATGCCACCCCGAGCTTTGTTAAACATTTTTATGATTTTGGATCAAGTCGGCGCTACACCACCATGGCATGGCTTAATACAACAGAGCACTTCAAGAGACAGATTTGTTCAGAGAACCTGCATGAATCTGAGGTGCGTATGCGCCAAATAACGTTATACCAAGCATGAAAATAGTCTTCACTGACAGCTCTTCGCATGGCAACGCACAATCTTTTATGGTTTTTTCAACCCCAAAGCTTTTAAAATAATGTGTTGGCCAAAGAAACTATTAATTAGATATTGTATTAATTGCTGGAATTCAGGAGTAAGTACGCTTAATTGATTAGGTGTATTTTTATAGTTGAAATCTATATAGATTGCATTATCTAATCTTAATTCTAACATCAGGCGCCGCTCTCTTAACTGGCGATGGCAAACGATTTAATCCTAATATCGTCACGCGATGCGTGGCATTAAAACTGGGTGCACCGTCTTTATTTCGCAGGACAGATGACACTTTGTATTCAAGTGAATTGAACTCAGGGTCAAACTGAATATCATGCATCCAAATACCGGCCCGTTGAACATGCTGGTCGCCACACTCATAGTTAAGATCCCAGCCTGTCAGCATAGGCACAACATAATCATAAGGCAAATCATACACGCGCACTGTTTCGGTACGTACCTCACCGTCTTCGCCGTCACGGCAAATATTTGTTTTGCCTGAAAGTGGATTCAAAGCCAACAAATCCGGGTGTATTTTGACACTACTACCGCCTATCAATGCAGCTCGCGTTTTAATCCAATGAGGACGTGTGCGGTTGTCTTTAAAAACAGTTTGAGTCACCCAGTGCGGACTGCCACCGGGGTTGGGTGAAGCACTGGTCTGGAAAAGACTGTAGGCAACCTGACGCACATGATGATCGGTCGCATCATCCCATCGACAAGGCGGGAAACGAAATTCACACTCGAATTTATTATCAAACTGAAAATCAAATCCGCGGGGAATGACGGCAATGGAATCACTGCCCTTAAACGTACCTTCAGACCAAATGCTTTCAAGCATAGAGACCGCTCCGTCACCTTCAATCTGCAAAGCCCAAGTATCAATACCGCTATAATCACCTTCTATGCGAGCATCAAATACTTCCAAGTTATAACCAATGCCGGTGTAATGAACACAAAACTCATAAGCATCATTTCCATCTTGGTCATTCAACTGACCTTCTACTTCAAATACAAGAATTGGCGCACCACCGCCACCTGTCACCAATTTGCTATGTGTAATGTCAGCACTCAAAGAACGCACCTCATGGTCACTATGCAAGTAACGCAAATTCCAGCCATTTAATATCACCGTGCCACTATCGACATAGCTCGGCATATCAATAAATGACAAAATCGTTGCGGGCACTGAGCCATCGGCATTTTGAATACATTCACTGCCCTCAACCATAACGAATTTTCCATCATCCTCAAATGCAGTTTTTCGTGTCGCTTCGAAAGACAACTGTTCAAACGGTGTCTTCATTTGTGATTGTTCAGATGGGAAAGTTTTTTCTTGGGGCTTAGATGCACATGCCAAGAGAATAATCGGCATAATCATAGCAAGAGAAATATATCGACAGCGATGCATTTTAGCTCCCAGAGTTAAAGTGAATGTTTATGTATCAAGTGAGAACAATTTAATCTTACACACTTTATGCTTGCTACTGATAGATTTTCGTTGATAGCCCAATGGAATGGGCTCTATATTGATAAAGAAATTGAAATTAATCAACAAATTCGCAATTCGTTCTTGTTATACCGTCACCTAACTGACCCAGTGTTAATCCGCTACCGAAATTATCTAAGGTCAAACGAATTGCGATTAATGAAATACAACAAGGTAAGAAGCTGGGCTATTTAACCATTATGATGAATCTTCAACGTGGCACAGTAATTTCTGTTGGTAATGGGAAAGGCGTAGCTGCACTGATTCCACTCTAGAAGCGCCTTAAAATCTGGCGCTCGGATTGAAGCAGTTGGGAGCCGGCATGGGGTCTGCCTACATCAATGCAGCACAGGCCAATCTCTCGCAAGCAGTAGGGATGTTCGACCATTTTCATATCAACAAGCTATTCAACGAAATGCTAACAAAACTGCGTCGTGATCTACAGCGTGAAGCAGAACTCATAAATACTGTAACCTTCAAACTAAAGATTATGGCAGCACATGAAATCGATTATGTTCTAGACCCAATATTGCATCAGTATATTAAGTTTCGGCCTGCAATCCACATGCTTATTGACTTTTGGAAGATTGACTGATACTGCGATTTATACCCAAGATGAAAGCACAGAAAAGAAGAGGTTTATGCTGCAAGTTCATTGCAAGCTAAAGTGCTTGTGTACGATAAAATCTCAGCCATGGAATGACCTAATATGTAGTGTCGAAATAAATTATCCGAATATATTAAGGAGTAGGTTTTGGTGACTAAGGTAATACGTGTTTTTCTGCTATATGCGATTATGTTGCCGAATATTGTCTTTGCACAGACCAAGATTCAGTTGCTGGATCAAGTTAACCAACCGGTAAGCCAAGCAGTGATCAGCATCCCATCAGAAATCGTATTAAATAGCATTGCACAAACAGCGATTATGGACCAGGTTAATAAGCAGTTTTCCCCTCATGTTTTAATAGTTACTCAGAGTCAACTTGTCTTGCTTCCAAATAGTGGCGACATACGCCATCATGTTTACAGCTTTTCTGAGCCAAAACCGTTTGAGATAAAGCTGTGCAGGGGTAAACCCACTGTACCAAATTTATTTGAAAAGCCTGGAGTTTTGATCCTGGGCTGCAATGTGCATGACCATATGGCGGGCTATATTTATGTGACTGACAATAATATGGCAAATTTAATAGATAAAAATGGCACGGCAGTTTTTGAACTACAGGCTCCGGAAGAAGTAAAGATATGGCATTCGAGATTGTCAGAAAGTACAGACAAAAGCATTTCAATGCCACTTGTCAAACGAAATGATGAAGGTGCATGGCAAATAACAGCCCATCTACGTCCGTTGGTTGTTAAGGCACCAAGAAAGTTTAAAGCAAGATTTAATTAACGTGGCGTTGCGGACGCTAAATTACAGTATCATCAAACTGGCTAGTGGGTTGCTGTGTTTGACTACCTGCGCCATTCTTGTTGCCGTTTGGGTGTCGACAACAAATCATGCCAGAAAGCAGGCCACCCAAAGTTTAGACATCGGGCAACGTATTTTTACTCAGGTATTGGCTAACAGGGAAAGTCAGTTATATAACTCTGCGAACGTTTTGACTGCCGATTTTGGTTTCATACAATCTGTTGCTTCACAGGACAAAGCCACAATAGCCAGCATTTTGAACAATCATGGTCAACGCATTTCTGCTAATTTAATGGCGCTCTTGAAACTTGATGGGGAGGTTATTTCAAGTACGTCCGACGGTCTCAATAACAATAAACCTTTTCCCGCCAAAACGTTAATCAGAGCAGCCATTAATGATGATGGAGCGGCATCCATTCTGGAGATTGATCAGAAACTGTATCAAGTTATTTTATTAACTGTGGATGCGCCCGTTCCAATTGCAATCGCTGTGGTTGGATTCGAAATTAATCAGACATTGATTGAAGAACTGACAACTGTTACAAAATTACATACCACCATTGAATCACACGATACCAACGGCAAGAAAATGGCTATCAGTTCATTACATGATAGTGAGTTGGATCACGTTTATAAAAGTGTTGCACAAGAACTGGATATTTTAAGATCACCTTTTGAACGTGAAAATAGATTCTTTTCCAAGCGTTTCTTGTTATCTGAACTAGCGGACAGGCAGGTGTGGATTATTTTATCCGAAGATCTAAATGAACTGTTTTACGAATTTAATTTATTACAGCTAGAAATAACCTTCATTACGCTGATTTCTATTGGGCTCGCCTTGTTTATGGGTGCTGTTTTTGCAAGAAGTCTGACACGGCCTTTAACCAATCTTGCAGCAATGGCGCAACGTATCGCATGTGGTGATTACCATAAGGGATTCAGTATCCAGGCTAACTCTCAAGAGATCAATAATCTGGTAGTTGCCTTTAGCGCTATGCAGGAAAACGTACGCCTCCGCGAAGAAGAAATACAATTTCAAGCCAGCCATGATTTATTGACTAATTTATATAACCGATATCAGATTTCAGAAATTATTCAACAAAAAATATCACAAAAACAACCTTTCCAAGCGTGTGGGATGACTATATTAGGTTTTCGCGAGATTAACGACACATTTGGTTATCATATTGGCGATGGTTGTTTGCAATTGGTGGCTAAGCGTTTTGTGAAGCTAGGTGGCCAAACAGCCCGTTTAAGTAGTGGTGATCTACTGTGGCTACCCAAGGTGCTCTTAAATGAAGCAGACTTAATAAATTTTCGCAAACAATTAGAACAACCGCTTGAGATGGAAAATACGGTTATTAATGTTCAATTCTCAATTGGTATGGTGCGTTATCCTGAGGATGCTGAAGAAACTGAAGATGCACAGGGCCTTTTTCGTCGTGTGAACATTGCCGTTGCCCATGCGCGTCACCAAAAAAACCTATTTCAGGTTTATTATCCGGGCTTGGAAGAACGCTATTCATATCACCTTGAAATCCTAAACGAACTCAAACGGGCTTTAAAGTCATCTCAATCAGAACTTGCAATGTTTTATCAGCCAAAGCTATGCTTACATGCCGGACAAATCAGTAAAGTAGAGGCATTGATCCGTTGGAATAGTGAACGACTAGGCTTTGTCTCGCCTGAGTTATTTATTCCCATCGCAGAGCAAGCCGGGATTATCAATCAAGTAACTCACTGGGTGATTGACCGCGTTATCCGAGATGTTTGTCAGTGGCAACAAAGCGGCATCAATCTGCAAGTTGCAATAAATCTTTCAGCGCACGATGTGGCAAATACTGATTTATTGCCTCGAATTATACAAAGACTAGAAGAAGCTGGACTAGATAAAAACAATCTTGCTTTCGAAGTTACAGAAAGTGATTTGATGAAAGAGCCAGAAAAAGCTATTGAGCAGCTACGGGCCTTTAGGGCGTATGGATTTAATTTAGCGATAGACGATTTTGGGACAGGATATTCTTCACTGGCTTATTTGAAAAACATGCCTGTATCCGAACTAAAGATTGATAAGAGCTTTATTCTACAGCTTGACCAGCACATTAATGACCAAAATATCGTGCAAACTGTAATTTCTCTTGCACGAACTTTTAATCTTGAAATTGTTGCAGAAGGCGTTGAAAACGAAGCGGCATTAGGATTATTACATACTTGGGGATGCGATTGGATTCAAGGTTATTTTATTAGTAAACCGATGGCTAATGACAAAGTCCAACAGTGGCTAACAGAACATAGCAATACAAACTGGATCAACTAAAATTATTATAGTTTCACGTCATTTCCATAGTCGAATTTGGTGTTTGGATGATTGAAAAAAAACGGCGCATTTGGTTAAGTTTGAAATTAGCAGACATTAAATCAACCATAAGGTGAATCGCCCCAGATTTACAGGAGACTCTATTTCTTGAAAGGATAGAGTAATGAATAAACAAGTCGGAACAAGCTGTCCGGCTGGTTTATAAAAATCAAGGGAACTATACTTTTCAGTGGACGGCGGTGGTATATCGATAGCACCGAAGATAAGTTACACGCCTGAGACTCTGCATACCTGGTACGCCAATCAGAAACTTAGGGTATGAAAGATGTATTACGCAAGGCCTCAGCTTATTTTGCCCAGACGGAGCTCGACCACCGGCCGAAATGATGGTGGTATTTATCGATCAGCTCAAAGCACCGTACGGAGTCGAGCCGACCTACAGACAAATTCAGATTGTCCCGTCGAGTTACTATGAGCGCAAAGCTCGTGAACAAGATCCAGATCGATTGCCTGATCGTCTAAAGCGGGACAAGCTACTGAAGTGCAACATACAGCGTGTATGAAAAGACAACTTCAAAGTCTACGCGGTGCTAACAAAGTATGACGGCAATTGTTACGTGAAGGTATTGTGTTGGACAACGATAACAGACGATTTACTTGACCGGCCAGCAGACAAAGTTAATCGGCAATTTGTAAGCGACTCGCCCAAATCAACGGTGGGTGGCAGACATCACGTTTGTGGCCACATGGGCAGAATTTGTTTATGTGGCTTTTATTACGGATATTTTTTCACGACGCATTGTTGGTTGACGAGTCAGTCAATACTTATCGATTCGTTATACGAAACGCCTAACAGAAGTCAAAAGGCATCGTGGTCCTTGGCGTAATATTGATGAAGTAGAATTTGCTACCTTGGCGTGGGTTGATTGGTTTAACAATCGCCGATTATTGGAATCAATAGGAAACATTTCATCGGCAGAATACGAAATGGCGATATTATCGCCAATTGGAGGAGTCAGGTGAGGCTGCTTGGCTCAAACTAAAAAGTCTCCGAAAAAATAGGGTCGATTCACTATGAACACATACATAACTTAATAAAACTATACTCAACTACACTCAAGATTCATTACAAAAATAAGCTTTCCCTTCGAGGGTTATTTTCTTATCAAGACCGAGAAATTCATATCGACTTGTATTTTGGGTACGTCTAATATGTATTATATTGCCGCCTAATTTATAAGCTTCATTTCTTAAGCTATTTCTAGCGTCAATCATGCGGGTTGTGTATGGCGGATGTTTTCTAGTTATTAAATTAACAGTTGAAGCTCCGATGACATCACCCAAAAACTGACAATGCGTAAGATTGTGCTCACCGATAAACATTTTGATGGACTGCGTTTCTGGCTTAGCTGATGTCACAGAACAACCGACCAGAAACAATACAAAAGCCAGCATGCCAATTAACATCTGTGATTTTGATAAAACACCCATTGATAAACTCCTAAACGAACTCTATTTAGAGTCTTTATAAATTTTGATTGAACCTATTTTATAATAGGCACGATTTAAATTTACATTAACAGAAAATGCAAACCGATAAAGAACTCGATACACGCGGCTTAGTCTGCCCGCTACCTATATTACGCACGAAAAAAGCTTTATCAGAAATGACCAGCGGGCAGGTCCTAGAGATTGTTGCGACCGACCCTGGTTCAATCATTGATTTCCAAGTATTTGCTGAGCAGACGGGTAATGAGCTATTAAAAATGTCTGAAACGGCTGAGGAATTCACTTTCGTCTTAAAAAAGAAGTGATTCACAGGTATCAAAACACCCGAATAATTCCCGGAAACAGGATCACAACCACTAGTGTCACCAGCTGAAGAAAAATGAAGGGAATAATACCACGATAGATATCGGGCGTTTGAATGGATGACGGCGCTACGCCACGTAAATAAAATAGCGAAAACCCAAACGGTGGCGTGAGAAATGAGGCTTGTAAATTTAATGCGACGAGTATGCCAAACCAAAGTGGGTCAATGCCTTGAGTGAGCAGTATAGGTGCGATCATTGGGATAAAAATGTATGCAATTTCAACGAAATCAATAAAGAATCCCAGCAGGAATATGATCGCCATCATGAGCACAATAAACCCCCATTTACCGCCCGGCAGGTGTTCCATAATCTGTTCAACAGCTTCGTCACCACCAGTGTAAGTAAACACCATCGAAAAAAATGTTGCACCCGCGAGGATGGTGAATACCATAGCGCTGATTTTGGTGGTTTCCATAGCCACCTGATGCAGCATGGTAAATTTTAAATTGCCACCGACTAACGCCAATAATACGGCACCGACTGCACCCATCGCGGCGGACTCAGTGGGAGTCGCGACACCGACAATTACCGTCCCTAGCACCACAACAATCAATGTTAATGCGGGCACAATGGCTTTGAATGCTTGCCAATATCGCAGAGCGCGCGGCATGTTGCTACACAGCATGGGTGGTGCAACGCCTTTTTTGAAATATGCCAATAAGAGACAATAGGCAATGTACAACACAACTAACAACATGCCAGGCAGTAATGCAGCGCGGTATAAATCTCCCACGGGTTGATGCAAAACATCCGCCAAAATAATGAGCACGATGGACGGCGGAATAATTTGCCCCAAAGTACCTGAGGCGCAAATCACGCCGCTGGTTAATTGCTTGTCGTAGTTATATTTCAACATCACAGGCAGTGCAATGAGGCCCATCGTCACCACAGACGCACCGACCACACCTGTTGATGCGGCGAGCATCATACCAACTAAAACGGTAGAAACCGCTAACCCACCACGCACATGACCAAATAATGAGCCCATGGATTCTAGCATTCGCTCAGCAATGCCCGATTTTTCCAGAATGAGGCCCATGAAAATGAACAGCGGCACAGCCATCAAAACAACGTTGGTCATAATGGACTCCATGCGATAGGCCACTAACATGAAGAGTTGCAAGCCTTCGGAATAAAGCCCGAAAAACAGTGCCACACCACCAAACGTAAATGCCACCGGAAACCCCAGTGTTAACATCAACAGACACACGACAAACATGACCAACGCGATCATAATTTTTCCATATGATGCGAAGATATACTCATGAGTGACGTATCATCATCGCCAGCAAGCAAACGCACGTTGCGCGAAATGACTGCGAAAGACTGGATCATGACCAGGAAATAACCCAATGGCAGTAATGCCCGGAAAGCAAACCGATAAGGCAATCCACCCGGATCACTGGAAATTTCTTGTACTTGATAGGAATAAGAAACGAAATCGTAGGAACTATAAAGAATCAACGAACACATGGGAATGACAAAAACGATGGTGCCAAATATATCAACTATGGCTCTTTTACGCGGGGTCATTCGCGCATAAAACACATCTACCCGCACATTCGCATCTTCACGCATGGTGTACGCTGCGCCAAGCAAAAAGACAGCAGCAAATAAATGCCACTCTAACTCTTGCATAGCAATCGAGCCAGCATCAAATCCATAGCGTGCGACAACGTCAATGAACACCACACAAATCATCAAGATGCACAACCAACCCGCCAACCAACCAAATGCGCCCGACAACTTTCCAACAACTTGCTCAAACTTGCGAAGAAAGCTCATTGGAAATTTCTTAGATTAAGAGATGATAGAGACTAGCTACCGGCAATCGTCATCTTATCAATGAGTATTGAGCCACATTTCTTTGATCCACGAATAAGCGTGTCATTACCAACGCCAACAATACCCAGCAACATATTCTTCACATTACCAGCGATAGTGATTTCCTCAACGGGGTATTGAATCTCGCCACTTTCCACCCAATAGCCAGAAGCACCACGAGAATAATCGCCCGTCACACCATTAACGCCATGACCCATTAATTCAGTAACCAACAAGCCTTTGTCCATTTTCTTAAGTAGCGCAGCGAAATCTTCAGGCGCGTTGTTTTCCAGTACCAAATTGTGACTGCCGCCAGCATTACCTGTTGTTTGCAATCCCAATTTTCGCGCAGAATAACTGCTCAAAAAATAACCTTGCACCACCCCATTTTCAACCACGTTGCGCTCAACTGTTGCAACGCCTTCATCGTCAAACACACCACTGGCCAAGCCTTTCTTAATGAACGGCAACTCCCGAATTTGAATATCTGGTGCAAATGTTTGTTTGCCAACGCTGTCAAGCAGGAAGGATGACTTCCGATAAAGGCTACTACCACTGACAGCGCCTACAAAATGATTCATCAAACTGGAAGCAACCGGCGCTTCAAACAATACAGGCATTTCACAGGTTGGAATTTTTCGTGCGCCCAAACGCGCGATAGCGCGCTCCCCAGATTTTTTTCCAACAACATCAACTTGCTCCAAATCCGCAACATCACGCGCTACGCTATACCAATAATCTCGTTGCATGGCTTTATCTTGCTGAGCAATGACGGAGCAACTCACACTCTGACGTGACAACGGATACCCTCCCATGAAACCAAGACTATTCGCATAAATGAATTGTGACTCACTTAATGAGACACTTGCACCTTCCGAGTTTGAAATACGTTTATCTACGGCTAAAGCAGCTGCCTCGCATATGCGGGCCAATTGAATCGCATCTTCCACTGGCAATGTCCACGGGTGATATAAATCAAGGTCAGGAAAAGTCTGCGCGAATAATTTTGGGTCAGCCAATCCTGCGCAATCATCTTCTGCTGTATAGCGTGCAATAGAAAGCGCTGCTGCAACGGTATCATTAATGGCTTGAGGAGAAAAATCAGAAGTGCTGGCATTGCCGCGCTTTCGGCCAATATAAACCGTCACCGACAGCCCTTTGTCACGATTATATTCAATCGTTTCCACTTCATTCTGGCGCACCGTGACTGTTTGACCAAAGCCATCCGACACATTGCATTCACAAGCAGTCGCCCCCCCTAGTTTGGCATGATCTAGAATATCACGTGAAATTTGTTGAAGCGTTGCGAGCTGATATGAAAAACGGGGAGCTGATTCAGAAGAATTGTTCATAGATTGAATTTTATAGACTGGGAAATAATTAAGTGTAGCGATTGTAAAAAGAATATGGCGTATGATATCAGCTTCTTGACATCGCTTTATATAGGTTGCCGTGCAAAATAATTCAGAAGGCGAGATCGACTCAGATTTATCTCCCAGTAAAACACAACGAAAACACGAAATGCATGTATTACAAGACATGGGTGAGCAACTGGTTGAGTTTGAGCTTAAACAGCTGAATGAACTGGACTTACCAGAAATACTGATGGACGCGATCCTGCTCGCTAAGCAAACAAAGAAACATGGCGCCCGTCGCCGCCAAATGCAATACATTGGCAAACTCATGCGCAATGTCGATGTTGTGCCAATTCAGGAAAAGATTAATACCAGGAAGAACGTATCACTACAAAATAAAGCTCGCCTGCATTTAATCGAAAATTGGCGCGCACGCCTGCTAGCCGATGATGATTCTTTTACAGAATTTGGCAATAAATACCCAGGCGCTGATATGCAACAATTACGGCTACTTGCTCGTAACGCGCATAAAGAAAAAGTAGCCAACAAAACTCCCAAAAGCTTTCGCCTTATTTTTCAAGTGTTGCAAGAGGTTATCTCTGAAATACCAGAATCAACTGAATAGATAGTTTAACGATATGAATAAGGAAATATTAGATCCGCTAGTGATCAGTGAACAGCAATTCGATAAAGCCAGCGCATGTATACAGCACCTGCAAAACGGCCTTATCGACTTCCTCAAACAGCCAAGACGCATCTGCACGATTAATTTTCCGATAGAACTGGATGATGGTTCCGTCAAAACGTTTCGTTGTTTTCGAGTGCTTCATAATCACGTTTTTGGGCCAGGAAAAGGCGGTGTACGCTACCACCCCGATGTCACTGAAGAAGAAGTCGTTTCACTCGCCAAGCTCATGACATGGAAATGTGCATTGGTTAATATCCCGTTTGGTGGCGCAAAAGGTGCTGTCATTTGCAATACAAAAGAGCTTAGCAGCAATGAACTAAGACGTATTACTCGCCGTTTTACTTCAGATTTTCTAGAAGTAATTGGACCACACATTGATGTACCTGCGCCCGATATGTACACAAATGAGCAAACCATGGCATGGATATACGACACTTATGATGTACTCAGTCCCGGAAAAAACAATCGCCCCGTCGTCACTGGCAAACCAATCGACTTAGGTGGATCATATGGTCGAACTGAAGCCACAGGACAAGGTTGTTTATATGCCACTGAACGTTTCCTCTCCAAAGAGCTGATTCCAGAATTAAGCGAAGTTGCCGGTGCGCGTGTTGCAATCCAGGGTTTCGGTAATGTAGGAAAAATTGCAGCGCAAGCATTCTGCAGACAAGGCGCAAAGATTATAGCTTTAAGCGACAGTAGCGGCTGTATTTACTCAGAAGCGGGACTCAATCTTGACGAAGTTATTGCTTTTAAGCAGCAACACGGCTGCATGACTGGCTTGCCAGGCACATTAACACTCACCAACGAAGAACTCATTAAAGTGGACTGCGACATCCTCGTCCCCGCCGCCATCAGCAATCAAATTCACGCCGGTAACGCCAACAACATCAAAGCGAAACTCGTCGTGGAAGCCGCCAACAACCCAACGACGCCTGCAGCGGACTGTATTCTGCAACGAAACAAGGTCTACGTTATACCCGACATCATCGCGAACGCCGGTGGCGTAACCGTCAGTTACTACGAATGGGTGCAAAATCATGCAAACGAGCAATGGGATCTTGAAACTGTCAATAACAAGCTAAAGAAAAAGATGCATGATTGCGTTGATAACGTTTTTAAACGCTGGCAAGGCTTTGTCGTTGGCGAAGAGAGAAATATCGACAAAATTACGGGTGAGCCCATTGAATGCCCAGACTTTCGCACAGTTGCTTTAGTAACAGCGATTGAAAGAGTGGCTAATGCGACATTAATACGCGGGATTTGGCCTTAAAATGATCGCAAGTATTTTGAAAAAGAAAAAACCATATAAACAAACGACAGACAAATTCTGAGCGAATTTCAGCATAATGACTCATCTGAATATTTTTACCGACGGCAGTGTCAATACACAACTCAAGATCGGCTACGGTGCTTGTCTTGTGACATCTGATTTAGATACACCTATAGAGCCACTAAAAGACACCGTAAAAGTAAAGCGTTTTGAGCATACCAGCTCGACCAAACTGGAATTGCAAGCATTATTATGGGCGTTGAACGAAATGATTGCTTCAGCCAGTGTTAGTGACATCTCATTAACGGTTTATACCGATTCGCAAAATATTATAGGGCTGCCAAGAAGACGCGCCCGCCTTGAAAAAAATAACTATTTCTCCAGCAAAAATAAACGACTAAACAATTATGAGCTGTATCAAGAGTTCTATCGGCTAACCGACAAACTAAATTGCCTATTTATCAAAGTGATCGGCCATCAGGCATCTAGTAAAAAAGATGGGATCGACAAATTATTTGGATTAGTTGACCAAGCATCAAGACGTGCGTTGCGAAACAACTCTTAGCGCGAAAATTGAGTAACAAGTGACAGCCCAATTGGTGGTACACACTATTCGACGGCATCTTCAGCCGCATCACGGATTTTCTCGTAGGGATCTGTATCAAACGCATCATCGATTCTGTCTATTGTTTCTTCTGTTTTCTCACAAGCAGCTAACATCAGAAACATGGTGGTTATCATGAGAATAAAATATGATTTCAAGTTAATCTTCTCCTTCAATTATTACACCCCACCAGGCTTACCGGTCCAGAGTTGTTTGCACCTTGTTATTTATCATGTAAATCAATTATGTTACCGTTTTTTTTGGGATGATTCTTTGTTTTTATATTTTTTACTTTACTAATTAAATGTGGCGAGACATTCCATTTTTGCCCACTCTCTGTAATGATGGTGACTGTTTTTTTATTGAATTTGACTAGCGTACCAATTTTCCTTCCTCTACCAGGTGGATCAAAAGTAACCTGTTCACCAGGAATGAATTGCATCATTTCATGGTGAGTGTGCATAGTTTCTAAAAACTTTAGACGCTCTACTATTTTGTGGTTCAACTCAATTAGTTCTTCTTCAGATAAATTGTCTATATTTATAGTCATAGTATTTTTTCGTTTTTGCTCATAAACTGTGCTGGCGTAGCGATAAGCACAGCTGTGTAATAGTGCAATGCTCTTTGATTATTACACTACCAGCTTTTTTAGTGTCCGAGTCCGCGTGAGTGTTAGCTTTATGAAAAATGTACTGACCATTCATCCCAAGATGCTCCATTACTTAACAGCCCTTGCTGAATTCTAGGCCTGATCTCTTCCGAATATATACTTGCATCCCACTTCCTCATAGCACCTTTCCCAGAACCGCTAATATTAGTTAATCGATAATAGTCAGCTAGGCTACGATACTCAGGATGTTCCCATGCTAGCTTCTGTGACAAATATGAAATAAGAACCCCCACAGGAGTGAAATGTGCGACTTGGTTATCGGCACTCGTAAAGTGCCCTATATAAGCAGTTGTTGCTGATCTTGTTGGACCGTAAATTAGCATCATCCGGCTCCAGTCTGGTACTTGGCCAGGACCAATAAATGTCATTATTGAGGATGACCATGCAGCCAAATCGGCGACACATAGAAGATCTAGTAATTTTCTGGGATGGTCAACATGTTTTTCGTCTTCATCAATCAATTTGGTTTCTATGTTTTCTATTGTAACCAACTTTTTTCCCTTCCAACTATGTGAATGAGCCAACAAGCCATACACTATCGGCGAATGAAGCTCTTGATATGGTGATCCTGTTCTAGTTTGATATAAGTTTTTTACTTTGACACAGTTTTCAATGGCTTCTTTAATGTGAGATGCGATTAGAGTTACTTTGCACTCAAATGCTGCTGCAACGCCTGCTGCTAGATATACTTTTTTATCTAGCAGTTTTCTAGAATAGGAATTTTTTAAAGCAAGGATGTCAATCTGAGGGCTTATCTTGCCTTCATGCTGATTATTCGTCCTTTGGTCACAACTTCATATGTGGCTGGCAATCAATCTCTCAGCAAAGTTGCCCAATTTTCCTCTCCTTGATCACCAGTCGTACCAGGGTCCTCTGTTGCTCTTTTTTGAATCCGTTCATATTCAGATGCCATGTCTCTACTAATTTGAAACATGAAATCGAAAAGATCATGGCTTTTTTCTGCGTCTGCCATTATGGTCTTCCGATTTAAGAGCTAACAATTCATTATCTTTACATAACTCACGCCTACCTGGATAGGCAGCAGACAAAATCGTTTAATAATTGTATATCTAATCTGCATAACATATATTTCGTCATGATATGAGGTTATAAATTATAAAGAATTATATAAACATCAAGTAGCCACAGAAATCGGATTAACCGTATCAACTAGCTTTTGACTGGTAATCTCAATATCGTAATGACTTTGCAGGTTAACTCATAGCTGCGGACTAGAACCAAAATAACGACTGAGCCTAATCGCAGTGTCGACACTAATACCACGCTTACCTTTTACAATTTAATTGATACGACGTGCAGGCACATGAATTTCTTTTGCTAGCCGATATTGGGTTATTTCGTATTCTTCCAGAAACTCGGCTAAATGTTCATCTGGATGAATCGGCAATACTTTAGTCATCTTTACCTTTCAATGAAAATCAACAATCTCAACATCATATGTCATTTCACTCTCCCGCCAAAGATGAAATTTTCAATTTAATAATGAGTATCACACGTCAAAATAAGGCGACAATTTTCACCGATAAATACCCGTAAATTCATCAAAAAATTCACGCATTAGAAATTCTTCTAGGCCTTCGCTATCCCCCATTCGTGCAGAAAGGACGACAACGCGGTTAAGACGGTAGGACTCCCAGTTAAAATCTTCTTTGTGGTGCTCGCGAATGAGTTGGATCATGCGGCGGATAATGGCACGCTCGACATCGCCATTCTCGCCCGCATCGACGGTGACCGTCTCACGCCGATTGGATGTGCTGACACCGGTTGTCCAAGCACGGAAAGTAAATTGCGCATACCTGCTCCCTATGCTGGTAATTTGAAAAATACCGCTGGTTCCTGGTGTTTGTAGATTACGCTTGATTCTCGCCATACGGATATCTTCTTCGGATGGCTGGGAATTGGTGGCTACATTTTTTGAGTTATCAAGATGATCAAATATCCCCTCGGTACGGCGGCGTGCCTTGGCTTGCTTAATATACTCACTCAAATCAGTCGGTGCAGCTGAGTCGGAAGCGGGTGGCGTCACGGCTTCTGCATGCGCTGTTTCAGGCAAGGCTTTTTGTGTTTCTACTTTTTCAATCGCTTTAGGGCTAATTTTGGGCCGCTCGGGCGGACTGGGGCGAGGAGGTGCTGGTGGCGGCGGTGACTCTTGCGCCGGCTTTGCTGCTGCCTGAGTGTCTTCAACCCGAGGCTGTGCATTTTGGCGAGATTCTGTCGTGGGGGTTTGGTCTTGTTTTGCTTCTGGAAATTCAACAAAACGTGCTTCGATAGGCGGCGGCGGTGTACCCACTTCTTCTTTAGCGGCAGTTAAAAAGAAACCGACACCCCAGATGATCATCAGCCAAACCAGTGCAGCCAGTGGCAATGGCCACCAGAGTCTAATTTCCGTTGATCTCGCCATTTTTGGTTATTTATGTTGTACAGCTATTAAAAAACTCTGTACACCGGCGGCTTGTGCTCGCAGCATGGCCTGGACAACAATACCCTGAGGTGCTTCACTATCTGCAGACACAATCAATTGCTGCGACTCCTTGAGCAATGGTTTGAGTGTCGCCGCTAGCGTGTCTAGAGTCACCGGCTCCTGATTGATAAAAATCTCACTATCTTTAGTGAGCGCCAGTGTCACGGGCGTGTCGGTACTGAGTTTCTCACCTTTTCCTTCAGGTAAATTAACTTGGAGTGAATCGAGATTTTGCATCGACAATGACGCTAGCATAAAAGTCGCTAACAAAAAAAACATCACGTCGATCATCGGAATAATCTGGATCTGTCCTTTTCTAGCCGGCCTAGTTTTGCGTAGTTTCATGGACTTCATCCTTTTGATCCAGACGGATATGGTCAATCAACCGCGTTCCTAGACGTTCCATCTCATCCATGGTCTGCGATTGCAGTCGAGAAAAATAATTAAACCCGAACAATGCAACCAGCGCGATGATTAAACCCACAACCGTTGCAATGAGTGCCTCTGCAACACCGCCCGTCACTGCCGTAGGGTTAACAATACCATCACTGCCAATCACCTGGAAGGCACTCATCATGCCGATGACCGTTCCTACCAGCCCAAGCAAGGGTGCTGCGGTAACAATAGTTTCCAACACCCAAAGCCGCCGTGCAAGTGCTGTCTCAATTAACTGAGCTTCGTCTGCAGCACGGGACTCAACCCACCATGATGGCTGGTGTTTGTTGGAAATTACCACATCGAAGAAACGTTTGTAGTAATGACGATTGTTCAATCCTGAGAGTATTTTCTCCAAATCTTTCCATTTAAATCCATAGGCCTCAATAAGATTTGATAATTCATTGGAAAGACGGGCAAAGCGCCAAAAGACAAAGGCCTTTTCTATCATAATGGCTAATGCGATGATCGCCAGCAATGATAAGGGCACGATAATAATTCCACCTAGTTTCAGCATGACCCAAGTTTGATTCAGTTCTTCCATGTTTAACAACTCCAGGTTGATGACATTCGTATGGTTACATGTTACCAACAAATCACAAAGAAACTGCTTAACCCATTGGGCTAAGGCGCAACAAAATTAACAGTTATTTTAAAAAACCATTTGGTATCGTCAAAAATCATACATTTTGTAAAAAAATAAGCATTCATTCAATGGATATGAATCTGATTCGATAAAACAATATTTGAATGGGCTCAAATGCGCTGTTTGCAGTGATTAAAGCACAATTTAAAAATTATTTACTTTGAGGGTCTTTAACTTCTTTGTTGGGTTCCACAACAACCGTCGTTCCTTTCTGTTTTTTTATCATGAGCTCAGCGATAAAAATACCTAGCTCAAAGAGAAGGTAAAGCGGAATAGCTAGCATGAATTGTGAAATAACATCGGGTGGGGTGAATATGGCAGCGATGACGAATGCACCAACCAGGACAAAACCACGTATCTCTTTCAGTTTGGCGGTTGTGATGATACCGGTTCTTACCAATACGATGACAAAAACGGGCATTTCAAACGTTAAACCAAATGCCATAAACATTGACAGAACAAAGCTGAGGTATTTATCAATATCTGTCATCACGGCAACACCCTCAGGCGCGAAGTAAGTAATGAATTCAAAAACCAGCGGCATTGCAGCAAAGTACGCAAATGCCATACCAAAAAAGAATAGCAAACTACTGACAAGAACTAGCGGTATGGCTAACCGTTTCTCATTGGAATAAAGACCGGGCGCAATGAAAGCCCATAACTGGTAGAGTGTATGCGGCAATGTAATCAGAAAAGCGACCATCATGGCAACCTTCATCGGCACAAAAAATGGGGTAGCAACATCGGTGGCAATCATTTGCCCACCTTGCGGTAGTTTCTCCAAGAGCGGTTGCGCCAGGATTGTGTATAGCTCTCGCGCATACATGGCACAAGGTAAAAATCCGAGCATTATACCTGCCAGAATACGTATTAATCGTGTACGCAATTCTAGCAAGTGTGACATGAGTGAACTTTCGGTGTGCATGTGATGGAGCCGTTGTATTAGTTAATTAAATTCTACATAAAGTCGCTGCATCACAAGCAACTACCGAAATTATTTGTTTTCTTCCTCGATCGCTTTGTGTTTTTGCTCGCCTGAGTTGGGCACCGATTTCTGAGACGATGGCTCAGTTGGCTGCACCGGTGTATTTGCTTCAGCACTTGTTTCTGCTAAAACAGGTGAAGGTACCTTGCCTTCAACATCAGTCATCGTTTTAATTTGATCGACTTCTTGACGTACAGAGTCTTCAATTGACTGCGCCGTCTCATTAACTGACGTATGCAAGCTCTTCAACTCATCCATTCTCATTTCATTATGAATGTCAGTCTTAATGCCATTCACATAACCACGAGCACGACCTAAAAGGTGGCCCAAAGTACGTGCCACGCCAGGAAGTCGTTCCGGACCAACAACGATTAGTGCGACCAACGAAATGATTATTATCTCAATAAAACCAATATCAAACATTTATACACGTATCACTTGAATAAATAGCGATAACCATTTAAAGCTATTTGTGGCTATATTTAAGACTAAATAATTACCCTACCTTAGTTCCGGTTTTTTCTTTGATATCACCTTCAGCCGATTGACTATTCGTCTGCGGTGATGAGGGTGGCACTTGACTACCATCTGTTTTATTAACATTACCTTCAATTGTCGGATTCTTCACTTCCTTTGGTGGTGTAGAAAACATATCATCTGTTTCCGAGTCCTTCATGCCATCCTTGAAGCCTTTCAAAGCGCTGCCAAGGTCGCCACCTACATTACGTAATTTTTTTGTACCGAAAACAACCACAACAATTGTCAGAACAACTAGCCAATGCCATATACTAAAAGCACCCATGTCAATTACTCCTTAATATAGAGAAGTCGTATTAGCCGTGATAAATCATCACAGGCAAGCGCTCATCACCACCAATAATATGTATATGTAGGTGCAAGACTTCTTGACCACCCACATGCCCGGTATTAATAATTGTACGAAAACCATTGGTACATCCCTGCGCCTCTGCTAAACGCGGTGCTAATAATAACATGTTGCCTAATAAGTCTCGGTTCGCGTCTTTAACATCCGTCAATGTTGTAATATGAAGCTTAGGTATGATTAGAAAATGCACAGGAGCGGCTGGACTAATATCATTGAAAACAAAGACATCATCATCTTCATAAACTTTACTGCAGGGTATCTCACCCTTTATAATTTTGCAGAATAGACAAGCACTCATTTTTTACCCTGTTCTCCTCGAAGCCTTTTCTTCTATTCCTGAGACCCCTTCACGTCGCTGAAGTTCTTCCAGCACATCACTTGGTTTAAGGTTGTGATGCGCCAATAGAACGAGGCAATGAAACCACAAGTCAGCCGTTTCCCTCACAACATGCTGCGCGTCACCATCTTTTGATGCCATTATGGTTTCGGCAGATTCCTCGGCGACTTTCTTGAGAATCTTATCCTGACCACCATGTAGCAATTTAGCAACATAAGAGCTGTCAGGATCCGCATTTTTACGTTTTTCTATGGTTTCTGCCAAGCGACTAAGTATGGACGAGTCAATCATTTATTATATATCTTCTTGGGATCTTTAATTATGGGACTTATCACAGTCCACTGCTTGTTTTCTAATTTCTTAAAAAAACAATGATGTCGACCCGTATGACAAGCAATACCACCAATTTGTTCTACTGTCAGCAACAAAACATCTTCATCACAATCTAAGTAAATATCTTTAACTACTTGCGTGTGACCAGACTCTTCCCCTTTATGCCAGAGTTTTTTACGAGAGCGTGACCAATAGACGGCATGACCCGTTTCAACGGTAAGTCTAACGGCTTCTCTGTTCATCCAAGCAACCATCAGCACTTTGCCGCTATTTGTCTCCTGTGCAATAACGGGCACCAATCCATCACCAGACCAGTTAATTTTATTTAACCAAGCGTCAGACATAAGTATTACTTCTAATTAATTATCATGGAGATGCATTTTATCATTGTTGCATCCTTCAATTTCAATGGTTAAAGCCGCACTTCAATGCCGTATTCTGCCATACGTTGTTTTGCCTGCTCTACTGTAAATTCACCATAATGAAAAATACTTGCAGCCAACACGGCATCGGCATGACCCTGAGATATACCATCAACTAAGTGATCTAAATTACCCACACCACCACTGGCAATCACGGGTATGTCCACTGCATCAGAAACTGCGCGAGTGAGTGCTAAGTCAAAGCCATTACGTGTACCGTCTCTGTCCATACTGGTGAGCAAAATCTCACCCGCACCTAACGATTGCATTTTTTTGGCCCATTCAATGGTGTCAATGCCCGTTGCTTTACGTCCACCGTGAGTAAACACCTCCCAATGTGGTACGCTGTTCACATCACCAACTTGTTTAGCGTCAATGGCAACAACAATGCATTGCGAACCATAATGGCTGCATGCATCCGCAACTAATTGCGGATTTTGTACGGCTGAGGTATTAATACTAACTTTATCTGCACCTGCATTTAGTAATCGACGAACGTCATCAATCTGACGTACACCACCACCTACCGTTAACGGGATAAAAACTTGAGATGCAACATTTTCGATGATATGTAAAATCAGATCACGATCGTCTGAACTGGCTGTAATATCAAGAAAAGTTAGCTCGTCGGCTCCTTGCTCATCATACCGCTTTGAAATTTCGACCGGATCACCAGCGTCGCGAAGTTCAACAAAATTGACACCTTTAACCACGCGACCATTAGTCACATCAAGGCAAGGAATAATGCGTTTTGCGAGCCCCATATAGTTAGATGCCAGCCGATGAGTTAACGCTTAGTTTATCTGCCAATAACTGCGCTTCTTGGAAATTTAACGATCCTTCATAAATCGCACGGCCAGTGATAGCGCCCATAATGCCTTCGGACTCAATTTCGCATAACCTGCTGACATCATCAATATTCGTAATACCTCCACTGGCAATAACCGGAATTGTTAGTTCTTTTGCCAAATTCACCGTAGCTTCAACATTAATACCACTAAGCATGCCATCACGCCCAATATCAGTATAAATAATCGCTTCAACACCGTAGCCTTCAAACTTCTTTGCCAAATCAATGACATCATGGCCCGTCACTTTTGACCAGCCATTGACAGCAACTTTACCATCCTTAGCATCTAGCCCGACCATAATATGACCAGGAAATGCATTGCAAGCATCATGCAAAAAACCAGGAATTTTTACCGCCGCAGTGCCAACTATGATATAGGTAATACCAACATCAAGGTAACGCTCGATAGTTTCAAGATCGCGAATACCGCCACCCAATTGAATTGGAATACGGTCGTCTATAGCATCGATAATTTCTCGGACAACAGCCTCATTCTTTGGTTTCCCAGCAAATGCGCCATTCAAATCAACCAAATGTAACCGCCGCGCACCTTGATCCAGCCATTGCTTTGCCATTTCACCAGGGTCTTCAGAAAATACAGTGGCATCTTCCATAATCCCTTGTTTAAGACGGACACACAGTCCGTCTTTTAGGTCTATCGCAGGAATAATTAACATAACTTTTAATAAATTTAAATTAAAAAAAAATAGCCCGTCTAAACCAAATCAACTTTAATGCTGAAAACTTGGTTTCCAAGTCGTAAAATTACTTAATAATTTTAATCCAGCATCATGGCTTTTTTCTGGGTGAAACTGTACAGCGAAAATATTATCCTTTGCAACTGCACAAGTAAATGGAAAAGGAAAATTAGTTTGTGCGGCAATCGATGCTTCGTTTGCCGCTTGAACATAATAACTATGCACAAAATAAAAGCGGGCGTCGTCAGCTATACCTTTCCATAAAGGGTGATCCATCATCTGGTGGACTTGATTCCAACCCATATGGGGCACCTTGAGCTTTTGACCATCGGGTGATGTCATCGCAGAAGCTGGGAAATGTAGCACTTTACCAGGCAGAATATTGAGCCCTTTGACATGACCCTCTTCGCTTTCTTCAAACAACATTTGTAAACCAATGCAAATACCAAGAAACGGTTTATTAGCAGCGGCTTCTAGCACGGCTTGCCGTAATCCGCGTGCTTCTAACTCGCGCATACAGTTTGGCATAGCACCTTGGCCGGGAACAACCACGCGTTCTGCTTGGTGGACAATCGACGGGTCATTAGTAACTACAACGGATGCGTTGGGTGCGACGTGCTCAAGAGCTTTAGATACAGAACGTAAATTCCCCATTCCATAATCAACAATTGCGATATCAGTCATACTTTAATGTATAAAAGGCTAACTTACAAAGTGCCTTTAGTTGATGGGATGATTCCAGCCGCGCCGGGATCATTTTCGACAGCCATGCGCAATGCACGGCCAAATGCTTTAAATACCGTTTCTGCTTGATGGTGTGCGTTTTTCCCTGACAGATTATCAATGTGCAATGTGACCAATGCATGGTTTACAAACCCTTGGAAAAATTCATTGACCAAGTCGACATCAAATTCGCCGATACATGCACGGGTAAAGTCAATGTTAAACTCTAATCCAGGACGACCGGATAGATCAATCACCACACGAGATAAGGCTTCGTCCAATGGCACATAAGCGTGACCATAACGTCGCAACCCTTTCTTGTCACCTGCCGCCTGTTTAAATGCTTGGCCTAAGGTGATACCAATATCTTCCACAGTGTGATGTGCATCAATATGCAAATCACCCTTGGCATTGATCTCTATATCCATCATGCCATGGCGTGCAATTTGATCCAGCATATGATCAAGAAAAGGCACACCTGTTTCCAGGACGGCTTTACCTGTCCCGTCTAGATTTATATTGACGCTGATTTGAGTTTCTAGCGTATTACGTGTGACTTGTGCTTGGCGCATAATTAATGATTCGTCTTTGTTTAAAATGTGAGTTTGTTAATGGTTTTTTACTATATCGTTTAATGTAAAACAAAATTGTGCATTTTCGTCGATTGTACCTACTGTTACACGCAAACAATTCTCCAATAAAGGATGCGTTCCATCCAGATTTTTAATCAATATGCCACGTTGTTTGAGCGTTTGAAATATCTGTTTTGCCCCATTTACCCTTAACAAAATAAAATTAGCGTCCGAATGAAAAACTTCGACGCCATCCATTGCCGCTAGGCGCTTATTCATTATTGAGCGTTCAGCCTTAATGGCAGCCGCTTGTTCTAATAACAACTCAGGGTGACGTAACACTGCTTTCGCAACTAATTGCGTCATTATGCCAACATTATAAGGCAAGCGCAGCTTTTCCAGATGAATCAACCATTCAGGGCGCCCAATTAGCATCCCCAATCTTAAACCGGCCAAACCCAGCTTAGAAAGTGTGCGCATCAATAGTAGATTTGGATGTTGCGTTAGCTTATTGATTAAACTTACATCAGCAAATGCATGATACGCCTCATCCACGACAACGATGCCTGAGCTGGCTTCAATAATGTGCAAAATAGCATCAGCATCAAATAAATTACCCGTAGGGTTATTGGGATAAGCCAAGAAAATCACAGCAGGTTTGTGTTCTTCAATGGCCGCAAGCATCGCATCCAAGTCTATTGAAAAATCAGTGTTTAGTGGAATACCAACATAGCCCATGTTAGCAAATGTGGCAATCATACGGAACATAACAAACGCGGGTTCAACACTCATTAATACCGCGCCAGGCTTAGCCGCTGCCATGGCAATAATCTGAATAATTTCATCCGACCCATTCCCCAACATGATATCCATGCCATCAGGCACGACTAATGCTTCTCGCAAAGCAGCTTTGAGTGCAACTGCGCTGGGATCAGGGTAACGATTAATGGGCGCATGGGCTGACAATCCTGCAATTTCATCTTGCAACGCAGATGGCAGTGCATAAGGATTCTCCATCGCATCAAGCTTTATCATACCCGTTGCAGGTGGCACATGATAGGCAGAAAGTGCGAGAATCTCTGGTCGTATTATTTGGTCAGGGTCGAAAGAATTAGGCATGGCGCCTATTTTAACTCAACATCGATTCAAAGTTTATCTTTGCTAGGCATGCCTATGGAATTAGTTTTCCAATATGGAACAAATAAAACAACTTTTTGAATGATAAAAGAAAAAATTGAAGGAATTTTCACTCAAAACCAAAGAGCTAGAGAGATTTTCGTGCTACAGCTATAGAAGCATGCAGCACGAAAATTAATGTTTATTCTTCTTTTAAAAACATAAATACTATTTATATGGTTGAGGCTCCGAATCAGGCGCAGCATTATTAGATGAATTCTGGAGTGCTTCACGTTCTTTTGCGTATTCAGCAAAATCTTTTGCTGGAAGATCCGCTCTACCTTCGGAGACAGGTGATTCCATGCAAGCAGATAGTGAGAATGCCAGCAATACGGCAACAAGGATTGAAAGTTTCATCGTGATTTCCTATATAAATTATAAAATCTGCATCGAATAGACGCAGCAATTTTTCTATTACCTAAAGTTTACGTCATTGCAGTTTTCTGTCAAACATGTTTTAGTAGTTTGCTCAATAAACCGACCCGCAACTCTCAAACCCATTAAATAAATTCAGCACAAACAACCTACTGTTTAAAATGATACTTCTATCAAAATTATATACACCTAGCACTACATCGACTATCAGTACCAAGCAATCAACATTGTTTTAAAACCCTCCATTAGTCATTAAATTTCCCCAATCAATCCAGAATGAACTAGAAGTCACATCATTTTGCTTATAGTAAACTTCTCATTCACTTGTTAGAATCAGCATTTCTTATAAAAATAATAATTTCAGTTCACACTATTCACACTAAATTTAGGATTGTTCATGGCTATTAATGATTTTCGTCCCACAAAAGAAGTAACTACATTTTACCCACCCCAACGTGTATTAATGGGTCCAGGGCCATCAGATACCCACCCTCGCGTACTGGCCGCAATGGCACGTCCAACATTGGGCCATCTTGACCCAGTATTCTCAAACATGATGGAAGAGATGAAAGGTCTATTACGCTACTCATTCCAAACTAAAAATATGATGACATTCTCGGTTTCAGGTCCGGGTTCAGTAGGAATGGAAATGTGTTTTGTTAATATGGTTGTTCCTGGCGATAAAGTCGTTGTGTGCTGTAATGGTGTATTTGGACCGCGCATGGTTGAGAACATCGAACGCCATGGTGGCACAGCTGTTGTTGTTAATGATGACTGGGGTAAGCAAGTCGACCCGCAAAAGGTAGAAGATGCATTGAAAAAAAACCCAGACACAAAGATTCTTGCTTTTGTCCATGCTGAGACTTCCACGGGCGCATTATCTGATGCAAAAACATTGTGTGAAATTGCACGTCGTCATGATTGTATGACTATTGTAGATACCGTGACATCATTGGGTGGCTCACCAATTTATGTGGATGAGTGGGGTATTGATGCCATTTATTCAGGTAGCCAGAAATGCCTGTCTTGCCCACCGGGATTATCTCCAGTCAGCTTCTCTGAACGTGTAACGGATCTAGTTAAAAATCGTCAGGACAAGGTTCACAGCTGGTTTATGGATTTGAATCAGTTGTTGGGTTATTGGGGGGGAGCATCAGCTCGCACATATCACCACACCGCGCCAACTAATGCACTTTATGCCTTGCATGAATCCTTAGTGATGCTAGCTGAAGAAGGCCTGGAACAATCATGGGCGCGGCATGAGCGCAACTACCAAGCACTGAAGGCCGGATTTGCGACCATGGGCATTAACTATTTAGTTGATGCAGAATGCCGTTTACCACAGCTAAATTCAGTCTTCATTCCTGAAGGCATTGATGAAAAAGAAGTGCGCCGCAAACTACTCAGCGAGTACAGCTTAGAAATTGGTGCGGGTTTAGGTGCTTTTGCAGGAAAAGTATGGCGCTTTGGCCTAATGGGCACATCAAGCAGAGTTGAGAACGTACTGTTCTGTTTAACCTCGTTAGAAACAGTACTCTCAGAAATGGGTGTTAAAGTTGAACGTGGTGCAGCAGCTGCGGCGGCGCATCAAAATTATGCAGCCAATCCAGTGCCAACCAGCTTCTCTGGGTAAATTTATCACTTATACTTATTGAAACGTAACACAACCACCTTCTCATCATATTATGGTGGAAAGGTGGTTTTTTTATTAATGGAAAGCATCGATTATCCATGGAAATCATGCCATTATGATTACGGACACCCCTTTTTTATCCATTATTGCGGCACCACTATTTTCATTTACGATAACGTTTTTTATTACAGCATGGTTGATAAAAGGTAATGCACCTAAAATATTGGATTACCCTAATACTCGTTCGCTACACTCCCAACCAACACCCCGCACGGGCGGCATTGGCTTAATGATAGGAATATTGTCTACTTGGCTGCTATTTTCCGCAGCTTTACCTATTTCAGTCTGGCTGGGTGTCTGCTTATTGTCCGTCATATCACTTGCTGACGATATTTCTGGTATGCCCGTTTGGTTTCGGTTATTAGCACAAACATTAGTTGCTATTCTTTTTTCAGTATTTTGTCTTACAGATATGCATGACTGGATTGTCATTTTATTAGTTGTAGTTGCAACCATCTGGGCGTCAAACCTATATAATTTCATGGATGGGTCAAATGGTCTGGCTGGGGGAATGGCAGTCATTGGCTTTGGTTGTTATGGCCTGACTTCATTTCTTGTTGAAAATCATCAGTTTGCCACAGTGAATTTTGCAATTTCCGCGGCTGCTATGGCTTTTCTTTTGCATAATTTTCACCCCGCCCGTATTTTTATGGGTGATGCAGGAGCCATTCCTTTAGGATTTCTAGCTGCAGCTCTAGGTATTCTTGGTTGGGTTGAAGAACTATGGTCATGGTGCTTTCCACTCATTGTTTTCTCGCCATTTATCGCAGATTCAACTATCACGCTGATCAAGCGGGGCTTACGACATGAGAAAATATGGCAAGCACATTGTGGGCATTATTATCAACGAATTATCCAAAGTGGCTTTGGACACCGTAATATGGCATTAAGTAGTTATGTTTTAATGTTAATTGTTAGTGCTAGTGCCGTGTGGGTATTGGAAAAAGATATCTTAATACAGTGCTTGATGGGTGCAGCATGGGGAAGTACTTATTTGATTTCAATGTTTTACTTTGATCAACACCAAAGAAATCTTATTAACAAAGGCTAAAATGATCGCAAGAAGATTTGATATTCGTAGTGTGATTGCGGTTGTTCATGACTTCTTGGCAGTGGCGGTTGCATGGTGGCTAGCCTATTTGCTGCTTTTCAATTTTGAAATTCCTGCTTCGTCAGTTAGTTCATTAAATAATATTTTGCCATGGGTGATGTTCGTACAAGCGGGAATATGCTTATGGCTGGGCCTTTATCGTGGTGTTTGGAGATACGCTAGTCTACCTGATTTAAAACGCATTTTACTTGCAGTCTTATTAGGTGGAGTCTTCGCTTTTGCAATAATATGGCTACTTGAATTATCTGATGATATACCTCCCTCAATCATACTATTAGCGTCCATTTTATTGTTGCTCATCATGGGTGGCAGTCGTTTACTATATCGCGCATGGAAAGAACGTCGCTTATACAGCTTAAAGAATTATGAGGGCAAGCTAGTTTTGGTTCTAGGTGCAGGCCGGACAACGATTAGTTTAGTGAAAGATTTGGAACGTAGTCGTGATTGGCATGTTGCTGGCTTGCTGGATGATGACCCAAGAAAGGTAGGTACACGTTTGCATGGTGTGCGCGTGCTGGGTGCGATCAAGGATTTGCCGTTTTGGGCGCATAAACTTAATGTTGCTCATGTCATTATTGCCATGCCTTTAGTATCCCATCGCATCCACCGTCAAGCGTTGGCGTTATGCGCCGAAATTGGCGTCAAGGCAATGACTGTACCCTCCTATATCGACTTGATTAGCGGCAAAACAACGGTATCGCAAATTCGCAGTATTGAACTAGACGACTTATTAGGCAGAGCACCCGTGGTATTAGATGATATAGGGTTGCATGGCTTATTGTCCGAAAGAACCATATTAATTACCGGCGCAGGCGGCTCTATCGGCTCGGAATTATGCCGACAAATTATTACATTTAAACCAGACCGACTAGTATTGCTAGAGTTAAATGAGTTTGCGCTCTATAGTATCGAAGAAGAATTCCGTTCGACTTTTCCAGATATCAAATTATCATTTGTCATTGGTGATGTAAAAGATGCTGCACGACTGAAACAGTTATTTTCACAGTTCCATCCCACCATTGTTTTCCATGCGGCAGCATACAAACATGTGCCCTTAATGGAGAATGAAAATGCTTGGCAGGCTTTGTTAAATAACGTTATGGGAACTTATGTGCTTGCCAAAATGGCAACGGACTTTGCTGTAGATGAGTTTGTTTTAATCTCGACGGACAAGGCCGTTAATCCGATTAATATCATGGGTGCAAGTAAACGTTTGGCTGAGATGGTATGCCAGGCAATGCAGACACCAAATGCTAATACTGAAACAAGTAATAGCACAGGTAAAAAGAAAAAAACATGCTTTGTCATGGTGCGTTTTGGTAATGTGCTTGGTAGTGCGGGTAGTGTCATCCCAAAATTTCGCGAACAAATTGGCAAAGGTGGCCCGATCACCATTACGCATCCTGAGATGACCCGCTACTTCATGTCAATTCCAGAAGCCGCACAATTAGTACTTCAAGCGGGGTCAATGGGTGGCGTGGAAGGTGGCGGCGAAATCTTTGTGCTAGATATGGGTGACCCCGTTAAAATTATTGATCTTGCAAGTGATTTGATTCGTTTGTCTGGTTTGACAGAAGACGATATTAAAATTACCTACACCGGACTCAGATCGGGTGAGAAACTCCACGAAGAACTATTGGCGGCTAATGAGAACACGTTACCAACACCCCACGCAAAATTACGTATTGCGCAAGCGCGTCAGGTAGACAGAGAATGGTTAGCTGCACTTGTGGATTGGTTTGAAGAACAGACTGTTTTAAGTGACGAGGAAGTCAGACAGCAATTAAAGAAATGGGTGCCTGAATATTCAAAAATAACTGTGAAGGAAAAAGAAATACGTTAAACCCTTGTGTCAGCTTTGCTTCAATCAATCTATTTGACGATCCTTAAGAAACGATAAATTTTGACGTTAAATGTGGATAGATAGTTGTTATACGTTCAAAACTGAATGGGGTTTTAATGCAAGAGAATCGTCCTGATGCAGCATTTATAAACACTCATAAACTGTCAGCACCCGCACGTCAAATATTACCAATACGACTACAAAAAAATCAATATGCCATTGATCTGGTATTTGTTGAATGTGTTCTACCATTAGCAACATTACAACCAGCCTCTAATAGCGTAAGTTATTTAATGGGGTTAATGGATTATCGCGGCAAGAGTATTCCCGTCATTGATCTAAGCCAATGGTTGGGAATGAAACGGACCGAACCTTATAATCTTGAAACTCCAATTATTGTATGCAAAAACGGTCAGAAAAAAACTGCATTTATAGTAAGCGATGTATTGCAAGTTGAAGTGATCGACCCAGATTCAATCAAAACAGAAAATACTTTCGAGGAAAGCAACGCTTATTTTGAAACTAGCGTGAATCTAAAATCTCACAAGGTTCTGTTATTTGATATGAAACATATTTTATCAGTAAATTTCATCAACAATGATTCAAATATCCCTGTCGTTACATTTACTCCTCTTTCCAGATGAAATGGTTTATACACCAGGACACTTCTAGAGGCAGACTTATAATAGGTCTGTCGTTTAATACAAAACCAAGCAAGAATCACCCAGAATTGCGAAAGAGAATTGTTAAATAGCGGTGAATTATCCTATGCAGGTTGCAATGTAATGCGCTCGATATCCAGCACCCATAATGCGTTTAAGATTGAATGCCAGTGCACGAATATACAACTGAAACTGCACTTTCTTCAATCCGCGATAACGAACTTTCTTGTTGCGGTATGCAAAGACGCGTTCATAAGGTGAACGAATTGATAATAACCAACGATATCTTTGGCGATTCTTGTCCTTCATGTTGTTTTTTTGATCGTGGCATTATGGCAGCCTTTGCGCTTGAATATTATATACTGTGCCACCTTGGGGACAAATATGTTGCAACCCTGCGCATCAGTCACATCTGCCGATGTGCCAGCTATCTTATTGATCAAACCGTTCTGCATGTCAATTGAAGCGTGTTCTTTGTAGCCATACCAGTACTTCTTGGGGCCTATACTTCCAAAACGAGCTTGCTTAACTGCAGCTACTTTTCCTGCCGCTTTGTTGTTGAATTACAGTAAACTTTTTTAATCGCTTTGTCTCGGTCATCCCAGTTGGTTGATTTACTAATTAATTGGCTTGAGGCAACAAAGGTGAAGACTTCTTTGACCAAGCCCATTTCGTGCAAACTGTCACGAACCTGCGAGAAAATACCCATTAACCGTTTAGTACCAAGGCGCTTACGAAACTTACCAAAATAACTATGATCTGGTACCTTTTCTTCAAGACACTGATCACAGAACCATTTGCCAGAAAGGTTTTCTCCTGTATGAAACGCTCCATCTCTCGATCACTCAGATCCTCATGAAATTGCAGCACCAGTGTCCGTAATGCAAATTCAGTACTTTTTTCTTTGGCCTTTATATGAATAAAGTGAATGATAAGATTGACTGAGCTGATCAAATGGTAATAGTCGTTCCAATTTACGGTAAGGGTGATACGCTGGAATCAGTGCGTCTAATGTGAGAAATAGCGTGCTTTGGTCACTTTTACTCA
>JAJFJG010000048.1 GCA_021774265.1 Nitrosomonas sp. | reverse complement strand
ACCATTATAATCAATAAGTTACCATGAATTAGATATAAGATATATTTTCCTTTGTGTAGTTCCTGTGTAATGCTGTCAGAAAAACACTATCAAATCTTTTGATAGCGACTCTCTAGTTTATCCATTGCAGCATTAATATGTTCTCCATTCTGGTGAGCATAACGTTCCACCATAATTAGTGTTTTGTGGCCTGAAATCCGCTTTACTGTGGGCAAATCAACCCCGGCTTGCACTAGGTGAGTAATGGCGGTGTGTCGCAATGTATGCCGTACTACTTCATCAGGATTTAAGCCAGCAGCAATCACAACACGTCGGAAGGGTTTGCGTATGCTCATCGTGTGACCTTCTCTTGCAGCGGGTGAAGGAAATAGCCATTTACTACCTTTAGGCAATGCAGCCATATAACTTTCCATAAATTCTGCTAAATGCTGAGTAATTGATTGTTCACGTGAACCTCCTTTGGCTTTAGGAATATGAATTGTGCGTTGGTGTAGGTTCACATGTTCAAGGCGGATACTTAGGATTTCCATGTGACGCATTGAGGTTTCAAGTCCAATAATGATGAATGGATAAATCTGTGAATTCTGATCCTGTTTTGCAAATTCAATAAGACGTTTCATCTGGTCAATAGTAAGATATGTTATTCGACCCTGTGCTTCCTGGAATCGTTTAATCTTGGCAGGGCGGCTGCCTATCCATCCCCACTCAATCGCCTTGTTGAATAGATGCGAAAGTGCTGCAAGTTCACGGTTTATAGTGCCAGGGCTAGTAGTTTTCTGTTTAGCTTCATCTTTTGCTTTTCTTGCTATGCCACCCCGAATGGCGATTTCTTGGAGTCGCTGTTTTTTATAACGCTCAATATCGTAGCCAGTAATTTTTGATAGTGGTACATCACCAAAAAAAGGAACCAAATGCAGTGAAAGGCGGCGACGTTTCATCACCAAGTCTTTTCCACCTTCTTCATCCAATTTGACTAAATATTTATCGGCGGCGGAACGAAATGATAATGCCACCTTGCGTCCTTTTGGTAGGGATGTTAATCAGCGTACAGAATTTACCAGGCAACAGCGTCAATACTTTCCAGCAAGAATTTATATCTCATTGTTCCTAAACAGATAATTATTTTTCAATTGGAAACAATACGCCCAAAAAGTGGTAAATATTGGATGCTGATTGACATTTAGTCACTAATAAGCTATCAGGTTACGTTCCTATATATCATAATCTGTTTCACAATCTTGAATTACATTTCAACGCAACTGCTGAGAATAACTGGAATTTACCGATGATAGAACCACACTGCGTTTTAAATGAACTCAGGTGAAAATCTGATGGCGTTTGTATACGATCACTGCATTTTTCACTCCGCTATTGTTCCTTAGAAATAATTAATTTGGCAGCACCTAGCTTTGGGCTCCACGAAACTCAGCATACCTCACTTTTAGTGATTTACAGATAAGGAGGCTTCCGATGAATCCCTGAATTGTCAAACAACCATAGTCCACCGGTAAACTGGTGGCTTACCTTTTGCAAATTAAAGTATCTACTAATTTTCACGATAATACTTACAACAGCGACTTAAATTAAATCAAGATATACCCGCAAAACAATAATCATAAATGTAAACATTAAAAATTAAGATAATACCTATGGAGATTCCTAACAAACAAGCGTTCAGTAAAAACCTATATCAAACGCTACGACAGACAAAGCTATTACCTCCACTACCGGAAACAGCCCATGAACTATTAAAACTACGTAACAACCCGGATGCAAATCTACAGCAACTCACCCGTTTAATTGAAAAAGACCCTAGTCTTACTGCTTTTATTATGAAATATGCACGAATGGCTGTTTATGGCTACAGTGATCGAATTACTTCTGTGCATAGTGCTATTACATTGGTTCTTGGCTTTAATACAGCACTCAATATTACGTTTGGCATTGCTTCTGCAGGTTGTCTCAAGGTTCCCAATCAAGGGCCGATAGGACGCGTGCGTATCTGGAGCCAGGCACTTGAATGTGCTGCTTTGTGCCGTGAATTATCGAATACCATGACTAAAAAACAACTTATAAATCCAGGATTGGCTTATCTGAGTGGATTGTTTCATAACTTTGGTTATCTATTATTTGCGCACCTTCATCCAGTACAGTTTAATTATTTGAATGACTTGGTTTCCCGCCACCCAGAAGAAGATGTAAGGAGGCTCGAAATCCACGCCATTGGGGTAACCCACGATATAATTGGCATGCATCTAATCAGAGCATGGAATTTGCCTGAAGAAATTGCAGTAGCAGTTGCCGAACATCACTTCCCTGATTATTCAGGCGAACATGCCCCCTACGTACAATTGGTCGCTACCGCCAACCGTCTGCTTAAAAACAAAGGCATGACTGATGCCTGCCATTATTTAGAAACACCATTGCTCCTGGAAAGCTTGGGAATTAGCGAAATAGATGCCGAAATAGCCATGGAAAAAACCCGAGAATGCGAAGGTGAATTCAATAAACTTGCTCAGGAACTAGCTGCATAATAAATACAATAGAGTCTGTCTTCTTTTGATAATAAACTTCAGAAGAAAGATCTTACATGCTCTTATAATTATCAAAAACCACTTTCCCTTATAATCACTGAAACCACAAGCTCATAAGCTCTTTTGGCTAGTGAAACTGGTTTTCCTATGATAAGTATATTACCTCTCATTTCTTGCTGTAGTACTGTGGATGAAACATTACCTAAACGGACAGAATAAGCTGTAGTTTCCGGCACAAACATACCATCATTATTGCTTTTAACAGCCACTTCTCCTCCATATTGGGAGGCGAAATATGTCATATCTAGATTCTTAATATTTCCCCAATCGATTCTATTTATAGAGGCTGTTAATGTTGGTAAGAAAGGGTCATCTGGATAGAATAAGGCTTGTTGCCCCAATTCAATTCTATTAAGATCATTCTCAGAGGCGATTCCTTTTATTTCAATCGCAAGGGGATCCATTATAAAACAGAGTGGATCGGCATTATTGATCCACTGATGCGCATGCAGGGTTTCATCTATCTCAGCGACTACACCTGAGAATGGAGCGCGTAGAATTAATCTCTCTTGCCTTTTTTCCAAACCTTCTAGCTTACTGGTTTCCGCTGCAATTTGCTCCAAGATCACATGCAAATCATCCTGGTCTTGTCGGTTAGTGACCGCCCTCATGGCTCGCAACTTGAAGAATTTGAGCTGTTTACGCGTAAGCTCAATCTCTTTGTCCAATTTAGCTGATTTCAGAACTATCAATACTTGGTCTTTTTCAACCTTCTGCCCACGCTTGATGTCTATCGAGACAACTTGAGCAGATTCAGAAGGATAAATGGATGCATAAGTCGCCGAGGTCAATATCCCAGGGATCTGCACATGAGAATTCCAGGGAATGAATAACAGACCAAATGAACCAATTAGAAAAATAACCCAGAACCATAATCGACCACTTTGATGAATTTTGCTTTTTAACACCCACCACTGCCTTACTTCTTTATAAATGGGCATAAGTATAAGCATGACTATCTCAACAATAAAAAGAATAAGACCTAGTAACTTAAAAAAGAAATGATAAACCAGCAAAGCAATACCGAGGAACAATATCAATCGATATAGCCAAGTGAGCCATGCATAACAGATCAATTTAAATTCGAGGCTTGGAAATAAATGTTCAGGTTTATCTTCAATTACACCAAATAACAGTTGACGTAACTTCCATTGAGCAAGTTGAAATGAGCGCTGTTGCAAATTATCGACACCCCACCAATCCGACAAAATATAATAGCCATCAAAGCGCATAAACGGCGTTAAATTAATAGCAAAACTGCTGATTAAACTGGTTGTTGCGATAATGAAACAAACACTGCGAAATACTCCGTCCGGAAGAAATGCCCATATAAATAGGCAGACGCCAGCAAGCATTAATTCATTTATCATGCCAGCGGCCGCCACATGTATTCTTTGTTTCTTTGACTGTAAGCGCCAAGTGTCAGTCATGTCGCTGTACAACATCGGCATCATGACCATAAAAGCCACGCCCATACTGGGAACCCGGCAACCATAATGCTTAGCCGTATAAGCATGCCCGAGCTCATGGAAAATTTTTGTACCTATCAAGGCTACCGCATAGATTAAAGCACCTTGAAACGTAAAGAAGTGTAAAAATGTATTGACAAAAATATCCCACTGCCGCGAAACAAAGTAAACCCCGATAAAACCGATCAGAATAATAAAATGTACAAAAGTGGATGAGCAAAGTTTTTTTACAAACGGGTAGGTTCGGTTTAAAAAAACATCAGGCCGAAAAAGTGGTACTCGAAAAAACAGGTATTGGCTGAAAAGTCTTTTCCAACGGCCTGCATTATATTTTTGATGCTGTGACAAATATTCAGCAGATTGCTGAATATGGGACTGAACCGTTAATTGGTTAATGTGTAAAAAGTCAATTAGGGCTGACACATCCTCTTCCGTCGGATTAAATACTGTATCAACTGATATTTTATTAATTAGTTCCCGACTATTATCTATCGACCAATTACTTAACATGTAAAAAGCTAACACACCGACACGAAAAAAATGATTACTTACTGGGTCATAAAGCGTCCAAGCCTGTGATCCATCATATGCGTTTGGTGCTTTCAATAACTGCAAATCATCCCGTAATGGTGGCAGCTGTTGAGCATCACCTAAAGGCATGGTGTTTACTTCAATAACCTAAATATTGACGTGCAGCCGCCAATGGGCGGCGAAACAGATAAAAAAACAAACTGACTGAGTTACCATAAATTTTAGCGGTCCCTTGCCAACCGATTCTTAAATCATCCAATTCCTCAATAAATTCAGCCTCTACTCTGTAAACGAGCACATCTCCTGGAACAATTTCAGCACGAAAACTCGCATAAGTAACCTTTGCATCAATCGATTTTAAAGGATCGACATCAAGATACACTTTAACTGGAGCACCCGGAGAAAAATCAATATTGTTCTCAACAGGTAAGTCAATACGCAACATCAATTTTCCTAACTTGGCAATTTCCATCAATCTTTCGCCGGTAGTAACCGGACGACCAATCAATTCCGATTTATCACTAAAAAGCAAAAACCCTTCCTTTTCTGCAACAACATTTACATGACCAAGCATTTCTCTGGCATACTTTTTCTTTATATTCGCCAAATCAACCTTTGCTTTCAACAGTGCAACTTCTGCTTTACTTCGTTGATCTTGAAATGCACCCTGGGTAGCTCTTTTCAGTTCGGCTTGAGTGACAGCAAGAGATTGCTTAGCCACCGCATATTCATTTCGATAACTGGTATCTTCATAACTTAATAATGTAAGTCCCTTAGTGACCATTTGATTTGGTTCTACAGGGATTGATGCTATGACACCATCGATTGGGGCACTAACAATCAAAGGTTCTTTAGCAATCACCTTAGCCGGCCCCAAGGTTGAATGTTGAACAGGCAATAGGAGTAAAACTATCAGTAAGCATCCTACTGCCCAAGTCATTTTACGTGAAAAAAACCTTGATTTTAATCGCCGGTGTTTGTCAAAGTAGCCCCAGGCATGGGCATAAGTATCCGTTAATCGTTTCATGAGAGAAAGTTCACTCTCACTCCAAGCCGTTTCTTTTTCAAACCACAAAGAACCTATTAATAAACCATTAGGCAGTTTCAACGAAACCCAAACGGGGTAAGGTAATGACAAACTACGCCAGTCTTGGCGCAGCTCTTCTGGAAGCTTTTCAAAAATGACTCTAACTGGCTGATCAGCTGAATTCTTAACCCTAAGATCATTAACGACACGCTCTATCCAATGTATTTTTGGTATTGAGCGATCAACCAAGGTGACACCAGAAGATCTTATAGCGTAAAAACGTGAACCTTTTTGTCCAACAGCCTTAAAAAGAACCGCATGTCGATAATGAAGCAGACGACGTGTTTCATTGACAATAAAATAATGTAGCGACAATAAATCTTCAGTTTTACGGGCATCAGCTTCTAATTGGAGTAAAACAGAAAGGGGATTGTTATCTTCGTTAACTTGCTTATCTGCCATAATCTATTCAGGAAGATCAAAAATAACAGTTCCACTCATACCAGCCAAAATATCGGAGGCCTTGTCTTTAAAACTTGCGTATAAGCGTACCGTTTGTGACACTGGGTCAACACGAGCGCCAATTCTTGAAATTATGATCTCATAATTTTTCCCCGTTTCATCAACTGCAATGGGGCTATTGATGCCTGGTTCCAACCAACGCAGCCAATTAGACGGGACAATCATTTCTATTTCAAGGCTATTATCATCCAGAATCTTCATGATTTCTCGTCCTGGTTCAATCACTTCATGAACATGCGCGTTTACTTCAGTTACACGACCGTTCCAAGGCGCTTTTATTGCGCATTTCTGATGACGAACTTTGATAACATTTAGCTCCGCCAAAGTTTTATCAAATTGAGCCTTAGAAACTTCGAGTTCCAGTGAACCGACAGCGTTAAATTGCGATAAATCTTGATTATTCCTAAACATCAATTTTCTGGCTTTAGCTTCTGCCTCTGCGGCCCTTAATTCTGCTTTTTGTCTGTCACAATCAAATTGTATTAGTTTTTCACCTTGCTTAAAATGATCTCCATCTTTGACTCTAATATATGAAATCTTAGCTGTCACATCCGTTGACAAGACTGTTTCACGTAACGGTGTTATCAGGCCTCTTATTTCGGCCTTTAAAACCGGCTGAATAATATTATCCTTAATTTCTTCAACAACAGTCAGCTCAGAAAGATCAATCAATTCAGAAAACTCTGCATAACTGTTTGGGATATGCCCTATAGACCACAGGGCACAGATAAAAATAATATAATTACAACTTTTCATTTGCTCTAATTTTTGCATTAGAATACTTAGTTGTGGCGTTAAATTGAAAGATAGTTCTCCGTTTTTTAATTCTGCTATCTGTTTTACACTGATTTCAACAAACAAAATAAAAACAATTAAACACCAATCTAATAAAGAACCAAGCTGTAAGTAGACCGGTATAAAGCTCGATACTCAATTATTTATTTATTGTTACAACGCAGTCAACAGTCTATTAAACAAACAGCCTCCTGAGTTATCAGGGGAAAAAGCAGAATTGAAGTCTAAGAAAAGGACAAAACATGAAAGAACCCTTAACCAAGGAATGCTTTATTGGGATGATACTTTTACCTGTATTATTTTCTTGCTCCACCTTGGATCATGAAACCCATGCCGACCAAAATGAACAACCAAAAGAAATTGTGGAAAAACCTGCACCTGTAGACACAGATGATGGAAAGCTAGTAAAAATTACATCTTTAGCTGATGTATTATTTGATTCTGGCAGTGTGATACTAAAAACAAATGATATTCAACCACTGGATAACTTTGCGAAAGAACTACAGAATCTTCCGAACAATCTGACAGTCATTGTTTACACTGATCGTATTGGCTCTATAAGCGATAACAAGAAACTCTCTTTACGTCGTGCTGAAACAGTCAAAATATACTTGATTTCAAAAGGCATAGATCCCAATCGTATTTTTACTGATGGTAGGGGCGAGAGTAACCCTGTAACCGGTAACACTTGCGGAGAAAGTATGAAAAGAGAAGCATTAATAGAGTGCCTATCTCCTGATCGCCGAATTGAAATTAAAGTAAAAGGAATTCAATAAGCAATGTTTTTTTATTCATTATAGAGATGAGCAAAAACTGTATTTCTTAATCTTTAAACAGACAGAAACTGTATTGATTGCATGAAAAAACCTAACCCAGTTAACTAGCTAATTTCACTTTACCTTTATTTGCTAATAAATTTTGTTGCCCCAACATTTTACACACCTGTGCTTTTGGAATCGGGCGACTAACTAGATAACCCTGGATATCATTGCACCCCATGTCACACAGGAGCTTAAATTGCGCTTCCGTTTCTACTCCCTCAGCCACCGTTGTTAAACCCATTTTCTTTGCTATATCGATTACCATGAAAACGATACTGACATTACTATCATTTGACTCAATATTACTTACAAATGAACGATCAATTTTAATAATATCTATTGGAAATTTTTGAAGATACTGCAATGAAGAATACCCCGTACCGAAATCATCAAGAGCAATTTGGATGCCTTTATCATGAAGTTGCGCCATGATTTGAGTCGCATGATCCATGTCTTGTACTACCGCACTTTCAGTAACCTCAAGTATCAAATTTTTCGATGGCACGTCATTTTCACGTAAATAATTGAGAGTATTATCCACCAACTTATCATGCCGTAATTGTACGGCCGATATATTTACCGAAATAAGTATATCCTGGGATATCTCCCTTCGCCAAATAGCCAGTTGCTGAATAACTTCACGTAACACCCAATCACCGATACTTATTATCTGCCCACTTTTTTCAGCAACCTCGATAAAACTCATCGCTGATAAAAACTGCTTTTCCGGGTGATTCCAGCGCAAAAGTGCCTCAAATTTTACAATTTTTCCGGTTTTAACATTTACTATCGGCTGATAATATATTTCTAACTCATCACATTCAATGGCACGTTCAAGCTCAGATTCTATTTGTAAATGAGACGTAAACAAATTATTTAATTTATCCGAGTAAAATTGACAATTATTTTTACCCTGTGATTCCGCATAATGTCGTGCCATATCAGCACATTTAAGTAAACTATCTGCATCTTTCTCATCAATCGGAAACATACTGACTCCAATAGAACAATCAATCTTAATATTAAATTCTTCTAATACCAAAGGCTGATTAAAAGTGGCATAAATACGGTTTATAATCCATGTGATGGATTGTTCTTTCTCTAATTCAGTAATTAAAATGTAAAAACCATCGCCGTTCTTTCTGGATAAAACAGAGTCAAATAACCCCGCACCTATATCTGATGAAATAGTATCCGTCGTACGTAATAAATCGCTTAATTTACGGGAAAGTTCGACAATCAGTTTCTCTCCAGCCTTATACCCCAAAGTGCTTTGAATAAGCTTGTAGGTATCGAATGAGAGTGAAAGTATGGCAACAATGCCTTTATTCCGCTGAGCGGAATAAATTGAACTATTAAGGCGATCATATAACAATACACGAGTAGGTAATCCAGTGACGGTATCGTAATTTAAATCACGCTTCAACATTTCCTTTTGCTCTTTGTTTAAATTTTCGAGCTCTTTAATTTTTTCATGCAAAATTTTGGGGTTAATATCAAGCGAGTCATTTTCACCAAGCGTCATTAAGCTATCACAATCACCAGGCGTCTTATCAGTCGCGGCAATACCTTCATTCTCCTCTACCCCATCACTCCACACAGCAACACGATTACGACCATTATTCTTGGCGTAATATAGTGCCTTATCCGCCAAATCAATCATTTCATTGGGGTTTAAAGCGTCATCACTTATCGAAGATATCCCGAGACTTATAGTAACTCCTTTAATCCCAATAATAGGATACTCGGAAGAATTCATAACACTAACGCGAATCCGTTCTGCGATTTCCAAGGTTGTCTCAATATCAATACCGGGTAATACAAGACAAAACTCTTCACCGCCATAACGACCTACTATATCGGCATCGCGCAGATTTTCTCTGAGAACATTAGCGACCAGCTTAATTACCTCATCACCAGTTTGATGCCCAAAATTATCGTTAACGGATTTGAAATGATCGATATCGAGCATAATACAATCTAGGCTAGCATCCTTGTCACAAGCATTAGCAAAAAATTCATCGAAATGCATATGAAATGCTCTTCGATTGAAACATCCTGTTAATGGATCAATTTCCGCCAGTATTTTTAATTCGTCATTCTGACGGAATACTTCATTTTTTTTCACTTCAAGTTTTTCAAGCATAATTTGTAGCTTGAGATTTTTGTCTTCCAATTCCGTAATATCATCGAAAGATACCAACACACCCTTGCACTGACTATCGTCGCCTACTATTGGCGAACAATTAACAGTAAAAACACTCTTACTTTCATTACCAGAATTAAAACCTAAACGAATACCAGTCTGAACTTCCCCACTTTTAAACGTTTCTAGCCATGGACATACCCAATCTTCTTTCAGCTGATCAACAGTAACTCTTTCCCACTTTAAATCGGAGGCTGCTTTACCAATAAGATATTCAAATTTTAAGCCTACACTAAAACAAAAAGATCGGTTGGCCAGCACAATCTGCTCATGTTCATCAAGAATAAGTATACCCTCCGTCAATGTATCAAATGCCGCCTTAACCCGTTCCGGAATTACCTTAGAAGGATCTAAATCCTTCAACACTCGCTTTAAAAAAACCAAGTACCCTAAGAAGCCGAAGACAGCTACGAATAGCAGCATTCCCCAAAACGAATTTTTAACCCCCCCCCAGAAACCTTGATCTATTAGTTGCGCATACCCTAATTCAACCGTTCCCCAAAGCTCCTTACCTTGCATGATGGGAATTTGTATATTCGATGATGTTGAGCCACCATTTGCAGGATTCTGCCAAACGGTTTCATGATCCCTAGATTTAGCATAGAACGAACCATCGTGATTACGAACTGCGACAGACAGCACTTCTGAATTTCTTTTCACAAGGAGATTTAATGTCGACTGAATTTGAGCAAAATCTTCTCTCTCAGCGGCGTGAGCAAATTGTACTGCAAGTATTTCAGACAACTTCTTCCTAGCATCGATGGTAACCTGAGATTTATCAGGTACAACACCCAATAATTCTCCCACAAGCAGTATACTAATGGTTAAAGCCATCAAACCTATGCTAATTCTAATAGTGGGATGTATTCGTTTGATAATCATATTTACTAAGATGACTTATCAATATCACTTTGATTGAATATTTGTTCTACGGCATCCTTTGACTCGAACTTAGAGTCATCACTATGATCTGATTTGTTTTTGCTATCTTTTTTATCATTGGTAGACAAAATGGATAGTGGGTCCACACTTTTCCAGGCAGGAAGAATAGACATTAGACTGGCAAGTAAGGCGCTTGAGCGCATTAAAAACACTGCCAAACCGGAAGCAAACGAAACACCAGCACCTGCCACTATATTTACAACCAACTCATTATTCTTACGATCTTCTTCAAATGTTTGCTGCATATCATCATGCATGCGTTCCACCTGCTGCCACAACACACGGTTATTCATCACAGACTCATACTCTCGCGTTGACAACAATGAGTGCGACTGACCAGTCACCTGAGATGGCATGAAACCTTTCTGTGGAATGAAACCTGATAACTCAAAAGACCCTTCACCGTTGAATATAAATACATGATTTATCTTTCCTCCCGTCCAAGGATCTACCCAGCCACTATCCGGGTTTACTATTGGCGCTAAGAACATATCCACATTCACATCAACTGCTGGAATATTTTGAGTATGGTCCGGGCCTGAAGTTTGAATGGAATCTGGCGTCAGTATCTGAGTCGAATTAATTATCGCTGGCAATGTCGGTAACGATGTCGTTATCGTTGTCGATATCAGCGTTGGCGTCGAAACTGATGTAGGAATCGGGGGCGGAACCAAAATAGGATTCAGATCCTGGTCTGGCGCTGGTTCAGAACCTGGTTCTGGTTCTGGTTCTGGTTCTGGCACCACATTCACATTGTTCACCGTAATACCCACGGTATCTACGTCCGTCGCAGCATTACTGTCGGTGCTGGTCACCGTTAAGGTGTCCGCACCCACATAATCTAAAGTGCCTTGGTAGCTGAGACTCGCT
>JAJFJG010000047.1 GCA_021774265.1 Nitrosomonas sp. | reverse complement strand
GATGGCGTTTACTTCTATCAGCACTATTGGCAAAATTGCCGCGATGTGGCTGCCGATCATGACTTTTTTTGCATTAGGTTATGAACATGCGATTGTGAATATGTTTTTGATTCCTGCGGGTATTATGCTGGGCGCAAATATCACCATAGTTGAGTGGTGGCAATGGAATGGGCTGCCGGTAATTGCGGGTAATATTGTCGGAGGAATGGTGTTCACGGGCTTTGCACTTTATTGGACGTTAAAAAAGCATCGAGACTAGTTAAGCAGACAAATGTTTTGCACGGAAAGAAAAAATTAGCTGTACGTCATTTAAACCAAACTTGATTTCCCCATTTTTTATAGCCAATGTTGTGCCATCGAATTATTAGAATTTATGAGGAATTCTCGTGTCATGAAAGATGAATTAGTGTTCTTTTCACGAAACGTGTAAAATTCCGCCTTTATTCGATTTTTCCCCTACTTAAGGTAATTTTTGTAATTCTGTGGCTTTCTATATTCAAAAGTACGGCGGTACGTCGGTTGGTAGTACTGAGCGTATAAAAAATGTTGCGCGTCGCGTGGCTAAATTCCATTCTCAAGGTCATCAGATCATCGTTGTGGTTTCTGCGATGAGCGGTGAAACCAATCGTTTGATCTCACTAGCTAATGAAGTACAGGCTAATCCTGATCCACGCGAACTAGATGTGATGATATCCACTGGTGAGCAAGTTTCTATCGCACTATTGTCTATGGCTTTAATGGAATTAAACATTAAGGCTAAAAGCTATACGGGCGCACAGGTAAGCATTCTGACCGATAGCGCGCATACTAAAGCGCGTATTCTTAACATTGACGAAGATAAGATTCGTAAAGATCTGCAAGACGGCTATGTTTTGGTCGTTGCGGGATTTCAAGGTGCTGATAAAACAGGCAGTATTACAACGCTTGGGCGCGGTGGTTCTGATACAACAGGGGTCGCCTTAGCTGCGGCGCTTAAAGCAGATGAATGTCAGATATACACGGATGTCGATGGGATTTATACGACGGACCCGCGTATTGTGCCTGAGGCAAGACGACTCAAGACTGTCACGTTTGAAGAAATGTTGGAGATGGCGAGCCTTGGTTCCAAAATACTGCAATTAAGAGCAGTAGAATTTGCTGGTAAATATAAGGTTAAGCTACGCGTGCTCTCAAGTTTTGAAGATGAAGGAGAGGGCACGTTGATCACTTATGAGGAAAATAAAGATATGGAACAACCCGTTATATCAGGTATTGCGTTTAATCGTGATGAAGCGAAAATAACAGTATCAGGCGTGCCTGATCATCCGGGTATTGCATATCAAATTTTAGGTCCGGTTGCTGATGCCAATGTTGATGTTGACATGATCATTCAGAATGTTGGTCATGACGGTTTAACAGACTTTTCATTTACAGTGCATCGACGCGATTTTAGCGGCACAATGGAAATTTTAAAAAATAAAATTCAGCCACATGTGGGCGCGCGTGATGTGATTGGTGGTGACAGAATTGCGAAAGTATCGGTTGTGGGTGTTGGAATGCGCTCGCATGCAGGCATTGCTAGTAAAATGTTTAGAGTACTAGCCGAAGAAGGCATTAATATACAAATGATTGCCACCTCAGAGATAAAAGTTTCCGTTGTTGTCGACGAGAAATATATGGAACTTGCTGTGCGCGTGTTGCATAAAGCATTCGATCTTGAGCAAGTTGTTCAGAATTAAAAAACGCAATTTAGTTTGACCAGGACAGCATAACCCGCTATCCTGCTGCTTCTTAACGGAGACTTGGCCGAGTGGTCGAAGGCGCTCCCCTGCTAAGGGAGTATGGGGTTTATAGCCTCATCGAGGGTTCGAATCCCTCAGTCTCCGCCAATATAACGGATTAATACCTTGTTTATAATGGTATTTTTCTCATTAATACATTTTCAACTATCAAATTCACTATCAATTCTTGATCTTGACCTAGTTGGATAGTTCCCGCCTCTTTACCCGCGTCCGTTCTCCCCATTTGCCCATCGGGTGTTGCCCCGTGGCAATAAATGCAGGTAATACTTGTTAAGATTTCCTAGATAACAGACCTCAAGGACGGACTGTTTTTTTCTACCTCGTTACCCTGGTTGTCATCACCAATGCTCGGCTTGCCCTTGAGCGCAACTATGTCACGGAACGGCAGGGTTGGTAATCTTCGCGAACGGCACACCGGCGTACATGTCGCTGATGTACTTGATGAACAACATAACCAATACGTAAACCTGTACTAACTGGCATCCATGCCGCCGCACAGTTCGTCGCAAGAAGCCCACCAGGTGGAATAGCGTTCAGTTTTGTTAATAGTCATGGGTTCTTATTGTTTTAAAATACGATGATATACAGTAATGTACTGTAATGGCCGACATAATCCAAGTGAAAGTGAGCTAGGAGAAAAGCGTTAGTCAAAGGCGACAGGAAATACCCGATGAGGAAATTAATGATGGCCGATAAACCAGCTAACCGTCCGCCTACTTTATTGGATGGTTCCTTTGAACCTTTGGGTGATGAAGAACGCTGTTGACACCGATCGAAAATTGACCATAAAAGGGCATTAATACCGGTTAAAAATTGACCAGGTAATTCACGTATTCTGCTTAAGTTTTAGGCAGGAGAAAATAGAGGTGATTACCATGGTTATGTATGCAAAGATCCGGCGGATGTTTTACCGTGAACATCTGACGATTAGTGAAATTCAACGACGAACAAGCCTGTCACGGAACACGATAAAGAAGTGGTTGAGAGTGCCTGATGATTGCGGCGTCAAGTATCAGAGAACAAAGAAGTCTGGCAAATTAACGCCGTTTGAACCCAGATTGTTATTGTCTCTGGAAGCAGATACGCGCCGCCC
>JAJFJG010000046.1 GCA_021774265.1 Nitrosomonas sp. | reverse complement strand
ACCATCATGAAGCTTACGAATTTTCTTACCTTCACTGGTGGCGTTCTTACAAGTAACGTTATCAAGGGCATGACGAGTAGTCAAAATGTGGTAACTTTTATTAGTTAAAAATAGTTACCACATAAGTTACCACACTTTTTTCTCGGATGCGGATGGATTTCTGAGGACTGCTACGGATGAAAATTAAATTAAAATTAATTATAACGACTTACGGACTTTACCGAATTGATACGGACCAACAGTTGGCGGAGGCGGTGAGATTCGAACTCACGGTAGAGTTGCCCCTACGGCAGTTTTCAAGACTGCTGCTTTAAACCGCTCAGCCACACCTCCCACTGAACCTGAGACCCGAATAATACAGCTTTGAGCACATTTTTACCAGCAAGATTTTTTAAAACACATCTGGGGTAGTGTTTTAAAACAACATTTATTGAATGGTTTTATTATTTATACCAGATAAGTATCGATACCCGTTAATAACAAATCATACTGCGCTTCAACGATCTCTTTGATTACCTGTGCAGGAAGGCCATGCACTACATTACCTTCTAAGGCTAACCAACCAACAGCATCTGACGAACCAAGACTCACTACATAACCTAAATCTCGATGTAAATAAGGCTCTAGAATATTAATGACACTAGAATGCCGTAACATATTCCTTGCTACTAATTTACCCTTACGTACGGCTGATTGAGCAGTTAATGTGTTGGAACCAAACGCACTATAGTTTGAGCAATCACCCGCCGTAAAGAGACGCTGTGATGGCTCACCATTAATGATTATTTGCCCATTAGCATTGGCATCAAACACGCTTTGCTTGCTCTTCCCAGTAAAATAAACTGAAAGCTGTGATGGCAACGAAAACGATTGTTTCGTTTTCTTATCTTGTAGCAATACTTCGTCCGTTTTTTGCTCAAGGAAGTAGGTGTGTGGATAAAACGCAATATCAAGCTCTTTCATTCGTGTTTCAACGTAACTCGAAAATGCTATTGGAAACTGTTTCAACACATGATCTCCGCCATCAACCAACGTTAGTTTTTTGTTAATTTTGCGTCGCTTCAAAAACGCTTCAATTTCAAACAAAAACTGTATGCCTGTTGCACCACCACCGACAACGGTCAGCCCGAGTTCTTCACTTCGATTACCGGCAACAACTTTATTTAGAATATCGGAGCCCGCTTCATTCATAAAGTCGTTCAACGTCATAACATTGGCAATCTTTTGTGGTACAAGATCCGAACAGCCTATCGCAATCAAAAGATAATCGAATGCAATTTTTTCATTATTGATGACAATAAATTGGTCCTGTTGCCACTGTGCCAGTGATTCTTCATCAATAGTTGGAGCAGCACAGATATGACGGCAATCAAATCGACTTTCCAGGTCAGCAAATGGGACGAGTAAATCCGACAAGGGATAGCGAAAAGTTTCATGTAGATGTGTGATCTTTAAATGCTGCGTTTTAGGATCAATAAGGGTGATATCAACATGCGATGCATATTGTGAGAGAACCGTAAGCGCGGCAACACCGGCATAGCCACCACCAACAATTACAATTCTTAATCGCTTTTGGCTGGGTATATAAAATGGTAAAAAAGCCACTATTTCTCCTGAGTTGATCCATCAATAAAATCATGATTACTTCGTGGGATTTGTGTTACTTGCCAGTTGCCCAATGCCCATTGCCAAAAGGTCGAAAGATCGCTTTTAAGCATTTCAACTGGCGGTGTCTGACCTAGAAAATATAACGCGGTCATTAATTGTGGCACTGCTTTCGACAAATCTACCGATGTGGCGAATGTTTGCTTGCTGAGTTTCTTACCATCACGATTAGTGACCACCGGCAAGTGCATATAATTTAGAACAGGATAACCCAGTAACTGTTGTAAGTAAATTTGCCGAGGCGTGGAACCCAACAAATCTTCACCGCGCACTACGTGCGTGATATTTTGCACTGCATCATCAACGACAACCGCCAACTGATAAGCGAAGACCCCATCGGCTCTGCGCAATACAAAATCACCGGTATCGCTTTCTAAATGTTGTGCAACATGTCCTTGTATTGCATCTTCAAACCAAATGGACCGATCATCAGTTCGTATCCGCAGCGCACCCGTTTTATGACTAGTTTGTGCTTGACGACACGTACCCGAGTAGATAGGACCAATAATACCCATAATACTTGAATCTAAAATTTCTTTGCGTGTGCATGTGCAAGGGTACGTCAGCTTTAACTGCGTTAGTGAATGAATGGCTTCCTGGTATAGCGCGCCACGCTGACTTTGGTAAACCACGCCACCATCCCAGTTCATACCTAGATATTCAAGCGTACGAAGAATGTCGTTAGATGCGCCCAACACTTCACGCGGCGTGTCGACATTTTCAATTCTAACAAACCACTCGCCACCATGCGTCTTGGCTTCTAAATAGCTACCCACTGCGGCCACCAAAGAACCGAAATGAAGCTGACCTGTCGGCGATGGCGCAAATCGACCTCTATAGCGAATAGTTTTGGAATTATTCTTTGTCACCAATTAATGTTAATCAATTAAATTTGGGCAACTTTATCAATGCAAACATTTGTAACCCTTAATTTCAACCTGTTATAAAATGAATCTATATCAATTTCTAACAAAGGCATGTTGTGCATATTCATATACTCGGAATTTGCGGTACATTCATGGGTGGAATCGCAGCCATTGCACGTGAATCAGGATATAAAGTAACAGGCTGTGATTCTAACGTGTACCCACCCATGAGTACACAGCTTGAGTCACAAGGCATTGAACTCATTGAAGGCTACGCACCAGAGCAAACAAAACTAGCGCCCGATATTTATGTCATCGGTAATGTCGTGACACGCGGCAATCCTTTGATGGAAGAAATACTCAATCAACATTTACCTTATATTTCTGGCCCACAGTGGCTCTCTGAACACATTCTAAAAGACAAATGGGTGTTGGCGGTTGCAGGTACCCATGGCAAAACAACCACCAGCTCAATGCTTGCATGGATACTCGAATATGCTGGTTTAGGGCCGGGGTTTCTCATCGGCGGCATACCTGAAAATTTTGGTATCTCAGCAAGACTTGGCAATATTATCACTTCAAATTCAAGTCAAAGTGAGGCGTCACCCTTCTTTGTTATTGAAGCTGATGAATATGACACGGCTTTCTTTGATAAGCGCTCAAAATTTGTACATTATCAGCCTCGAACGGCCATTTTGAATAACTTAGAATATGATCATGCCGACATATTTCCAGACTTAGCCGCGATTGAACGTCAGTTTCATCATTTAGTCCGTATCATTCCAAATAATGGACTAATTGTCTCCAATGGTGGCGAAGCAAGTCTTAAGCGTGTACTGAAACAAGGCTGCTGGACACCTGTTGAAGCATTTGGCACTAAAGCAGGTTGGCACACAGTAAATGCCAATAATCACACTGAGGTTTATCTTGGAGACATGTTTCAAGGCATGCTGCAGTGGGATTTATTAGGAGAACATAATCGCATGAATGCACTTGCCGCACTCAGCGCTGCACGTCATGCGGGTGTTCCAATTAAAGCAGGCATTAACGCATTAACGCAATTCAAAAATGTCAAACGGCGCATGGAAATTCGTGGAATCGTTAATAATATTACGGTCTACGATGACTTTGCGCATCACCCAACCTCCATTAACACCACGCTACAAGGCCTACGCAACAAAGTAGGCGACGCCAAGATCATCGCTGTATTAGAACCTCGCTCAAACACGATGAAAATGGGCGTATGGAAAGACAAGCTTTCTGCCAGTTTGGCAATTGCAGACCAGGTATTTTGCTATGCTGATCAAGCAAATTGGGGTGCTCAAGCCGCGTTACAAACACTAGGTGATGAAGTGACTTGTTTTGATGATCTCACGCAATTAATAAAAGCCATCTCAATCACAGCGCAACCGGGTAACCAAGTGCTCATTATGAGTAATGGCGGCTTTGGAAATATTCACGAAAAGCTACTGATTGAACTTGGCAAAAACAATTAGTCGCCGGCAAACTCACATAGCGCAAACACTTTCTGTCCATTAGCTTCAAGGCGCGCCCTCCCTCCGACATCAGGCAGATCTATAACGAAACAACACTCCAGAATCTTTCCACCCATATCCTGAATGAGATTAACTGCTGCCAAAGCTGTACCACCCGTGGCGATCAAATCATCAATTAATAATACGCGATCTCCAGGTTGAATGGCGTCCATATGAATTTCTATTCGATCACTGCCGTATTCAAGCTGGTAGTCACGTCCAACCGTTTCCGCCGGCAACTTATTTTGTTTTCTAACGGGCACAAAACCCACTCCCAATTCATAAGCAACGGGTGTTCCTACAATAAAGCCACGCGCTTCTATACCCACCACCTTGTCTATCTTGACGCCTTCATAGCGTTTAGTGATTTCTTGAATCGTCGCGCGCAATCCAATTGGATCTTTCAGTAAGGTGGTAATATCACGAAACATGATGCCATCATGGGGATAATGTGGGATGGTACGAATTCGCGATTTAATAGGCATTGAATGTTACCAGGAATATTAGGTAAAAATTTGTTTGAAATGGAAACGGCTCCAACCTATATAGGCTGGAGCCGTTCAGATACAGTTAAGATTAATGCACTAAAGAATCTTAGTGATCATCCGCTGCATTTGGGTCAAAGCTATCAGGTGCTGAAATTTGAGTCATGAGATCATCATTCCAATCGCCTTCAACATTCATGTGAAGTGCAGCGCCTAATAATACGGCTTCAATCAGGTTATGACTGAGGTATACGTATAGACCAGGCTGTTTGAACTCATATGCTGCAGCAACCGCTGAACCAGCTGGAACAAACCAGGTTTCTTGGCTTGTGAGTGGTACATCGCTGAATGAACCGCCAACCCAGTATAGGTCAGCATGGCCACCAATCAAATGTGGATATGATTGGCGGTTAGCTTGTGAGTGAATGAATAAAACTTTTTCACCAACGTTAGCTGTCAATGCATTGTCACCAGTAATTGCGCCAACAGAACCGTTAAATACTACGTGTGTTGGGACCAAGCCTTTAGCGACTTCTAACATGTCTGCCATGCCTGCTGCAGGTGATGCGTACTCTTTAAATGCACCTTTATCATCTTGTGGCAAGTACCAATCTTGCTCACCAATGTAGAAAGCTTTGTCGTATGTGTATGCATTACCTTTTTCGTCTTTCAGACCATCACGTGGTAATACCATGATTGCGCCGTTCATACCTGAAAGAACGTGGAAAGGAATCATTGTCCCACCTGGAGCACAGTGATATACGAACACACCTGGCTTAACTGCTTTAAAACGAATAACAACCTCTTCACCTGGCTGTACTAATGTTAGCCCAGCGCCACCTAATGCACCGGTAGCTGCGTGTAGATCAATATTGTGTGCCAATGAGCTTTCTTTTGGATTTGCCACGGTCAATTCAACATAGTCACCTTCGTGAACTACGATTAGTGGACCAGGTACTGAACCATTGAAAGTCAATGCCCAAGCTTTAACGCCAGGCGCAACCTCAATTTGCTTCTCAATAGTATCCAGACGTACTTGAACAATCTTTGGTCCGCCTTTAGCAACTTGGTCATGCTTAGGTACTGCAGGTGGTGCAACCAATGTCTGTGTAACACGCTTTAGTTTAGAAACGTCTACCGCAGCAACTGCTTGCGTAAAACCAAAACATAATAGGCCCAACCCTATAACTGCTTGAACAGCTTTATTCATATCTCCCTCCATAAATGTTGAACATTGCGCAAACTATATCTCTTATTCAAATGATATGCGCACCCATCCCGTCGCTACACAAAATACAGTAATACGCTTGTTTTTTTTGATGAGACAGGGTGGAAACAGGACTATACACTTTCAAACTTACCATGTCCACGGGTCTCTTTAAATCACACACAAATTGATATCACGAACCCTGCATCAACCGAATCTCTGCTGCAGCAAGATTCTCTTGCGCACCGCGTAACACAATAGCATCGTCAATTTCAAGCCGCGTATCATCGCTAGGCAGTGACCCCCGAATATTACGCCGCCTTACCGCCATCACTTCTACATCAAGCTCTGCTAAATTAAGTTCACCCAGCGTTTTATTCACTGAATTTGCACCTTCAACAATAATTACCGTTAACAACCTAGGTAATAATTTATCACTGTTTTCCTCCATTTCATCGGTAACACCATGAAAGAATCCCCGAAATAATTTATAGCGTTCTTCTCGTGTTTGGCGTAGACAGCGTAAAACCTGACTGGATGGAACATTCAAAAACATCATTGCATGAGATACCAGCATCAAGCTGCCTTCCATGACTTCCGCAACAACTTCAGTGGCGCCTGCCTCCTTCAATGTGTCAATATCTGAGTCATCTCGTGTTCTAACAACAACATGCAAATCAGGCCGTATGGCTTGGACATGGCTCAAAATCTTCAAAGAAGAAAGCGTATCGTTGTAACTGACAATTAGTACTTTGGCGCGCAAAAGACCCGCAGCAATTAAAACCTCACGCCGTGCAGCATCACCATAGACGACAGGTTCACCCGCATTAGTTGCATCATGTATACGCTGCGGATCAAGATCCAAAGCTATAAAAGGAATTAATTCTTTTTCCAACAAACGTGAAACATTTTGACCGCTGCGACCATAACCGCAAATAATGACATGATTATCATCAACAATAGTCTGTGCTGCTATATTTGTAATCTGCATGGCGCGATGCATCCATTCATTACTATAAAAACGTTGCACCACACGCTCACTATGTTCAATGATAAATGGCGCGATAAACATAGACAGCACCATGGCCGCCAATACCGGCTGTAAAATTGCATTTTCAACTAACCCAATAGCGCCCGCTTGTGCCAGTAAAACAAAACCAAATTCTCCGCCTTGAGCTAAACTCATCCCCGTCTTTGCCGCCACTGTTGAGTCCGCACCAAACAGACGCGACAAACCCGTAATCAATATGACTTTCAAGATAATCAAAGAAACCAGCATCAATATAACCCATAGGAAATTATCGATGACAACTTGTATGTCCAATAACATACCGATGGTTATAAAAAACAACCCCAACAAAATATCGCGGAACGGCTTGATATCATCTTCAACTTGATAACGAAACTCGGTTTCGGAAATCAACATACCTGCAAGAAATGCGCCTAAAGCCAGAGAAAGGCCGGCGGCTTCTGTTAACCATGCCAAGCCTAAAGTAATCAACAATACATTCAGGACAAACAATTCAGAAGATCGCTGCTTTGCCACCATATGAAACCAGGGCCGCATTAATCGCTGTCCAAAGAAAAGAATCAATGAGAGCACCACCGCAGCCTTAAGCAAAGCAACACCAAACACCACGCTATAGTTAATATCGGCATTTCCCATCGCATTACCTAAAACGGGGATAATGATTAAAAATGGTACAACAGCGAGATCTTGGAATAACAAAACACCGATGATCTGCCGACCATGATTGGTATTAAGCTCAAGACGCTCAGCCAACATTTTGATCACTATAGCGGTAGACGACATCGATAAAGCACAACCCAACGCCAACCCGACACGCCAATCTAAACCTAGCGCCCATGCCACAGCCATGACAAACAATATCGTCAAGAATACCTGCGCCGTACCGAAACCTAACACAATACGCTTCATGGTAACTAACTTAGGCAGACTAAACTCAAGTCCAATACTAAACATCAGAAACACCACGCCGAACTCAGCAAGATGGCGTGTTTCCTCATCCTCAGGAATCCAACCTAAGGCATAAGGTCCTATAACAACACCAGCAAGCAAATAGCCCAACATCGGCGGCAAACGCAATTGGCGAAACACCACGACTGCCAATACAGCAATGGCGAGTAGAATAAGTACAGGCTGTAGTGTATTCGTCATAAATAAAGTGGGTTAGTTATAAAGTTTTTTGGCAACAAATAAATACTTTTTTATACCCGACAAGCTGGCATATAGTTGTCAACAATAAAATGATCAAGCTTCAATAATATACACCACTGAGACTCAATCGTTCTTACAGCATACTCCAACTCCATATCTGAACTTAATCACTCTAAAATTAAGTTTTAGCGCTGTGATACAAACCTTTTATGTATTGTCACGCTGAAAATAGAGCAAGGTAATGCCGATGAAGAACTAACACTAACTTAATGGCGCTTAACGGATATCGTTATTTAAAGAAAGGAAAGTAACTAAGAAATGCTTGATGCACTGAGGAAGACTGTCACAAACAATGCGCCCAAGGCACATAAGAAAAAAGGGCAAACAAATAAATGTTTGCCCTTCTAATAATACGATTTAGTGCAATGTTGCCGCTGCTTCTTTCTGCTCACAAATTAGATCGCCGCAGTAATTTTCTTGAATACCATCCAAGAAGCCCCATAACGCATCACAAGCACGTTCAGTAGCAGCTAATACTTCTGCTTGCTTTTCAGGTGTGTCAGCAAAACGCTCAATTATTTCCCACTCAGCTTTAGAGTGATGAACATCAGCTTCCTGGTGAACGGTAAAGAACTCATAGTCTTCAGGGTTTGTCATACCATAGAATTTAGCTAAGCCATCAATCTTAACTGCTGCAATTTCTGGCACTTGAGATTCAAATGCATGTAGAGCAGCAAGGCCTGCATAAAAAGGCTGATTCAGGCAAATATCACGGAATGTTGACACTAAATTTTCTGTGTTAGGCAATGCAGCTGCATTGGCCAGGCTTTTGTCATCTGAACCCAAAGCCACTGCAAATGATTTCCACAGTGCAGGATGATTTTTTTCACCATGCTCTTCGTCAATAAGATTCTTTAGCACTTCTTGGCGAACACTAACATCACCACAATTGGCTTCAGTATGCCCATGCGGAGTATTAAAATGCACCGCACTCAAATAAGTCGGCTCTGCCAACACATTGTAAAAATACTGCTCAGCATAGTGCTTCAGTTGTTCTTTAGTTAATTTACCTTCAGTCCATGCAACATAAAAAGGATGCTGCAACAAGCTCCTAGCATCAATAATCGCTTCTACTTTTTGCTTAAAAATATTTTCGTTGGTATTTGATTTCATGGTTTTACCCTTTGAACAGAGATGAATGGATAATAATCACGCGTATCATCGCTAAATAAAGCCTTTAAGTCAAATTCTGGCGATTAATTAGCAAAGATTTAACAACGCGGGTTACAAAGCCTGTGTCATTAATTGACCATATTTTAATGCATATCCAGGTTAAACTATGGCAGCTTTTATTACTGGATTTTTTCTTTATGGACGAACAAACAAGTCTACTAGCACTATTTGCCAGTAGTTTTCTTGCTGCCACACTCTTGCCTGGCGGTTCTGAAGCAGTTTTAGCCGGTGTACTCATTGCCTATCCTGAACTTCACTGGACAGCATTAATACTAGCGACTATTGGCAACACACTAGGTGGCATGAGCTCATACATCATCGGACGCTTCATTCCTGACGAAAAAACATTACTTAAAAAATCAAACGGCAATTTGCGTGGTCTTGAATGGACGCGCCGCCATGGTTCGCCTGTATTACTCTTATCATGGACACCATTGATTGGTGATTTGCTTTGTGTTGCCGCCGGCTGGCTTCGAGTTAATTGGTTATGGGCTATGTTTTTTATGGCGATTGGCAAATTCGCACGTTATTGGATCGTTGCCACCGCAGTCAGTTAGCTTACTTGCGACTTCAGTAGTGTTTGCAACTCACCATTTTCGTACATTTCGGTGACGATATCTGAACCACCAACAAACTGCCCGTTAACATACAGCTGAGGAACCGTAGGCCAGTTTGAATAATCTTTAATCCCTTGGCGAATCTCCTCGTCAGCCAGAACATCCACAGCCAAAACACTTTCCACGCCGCAAGCGCCGAGAATATTAACAGCATTAGCAGAAAAACCACATTGTGGCTGTGATAAAGTCCCTTTCATATAGAGTACGACAGGATTCTTCGTTACCTGTTCTTCAATAATCTCTTTTACGCCCATGTTTAACTCCTCTTTCAATCAAAATATTTAAGATTTTTCATTCAGAATAAAATGAAAACAAACTATTTCCAACACTAAAAATTATTTTCTAATTGTCCGCCACTTACCCGCATTATGCCAGCTAAATCGGGTAATGAGAATGGTCGAATAAACCCTACCTCTTCCATCAGTTGTCTACAAGCAGCATCTTGGTTATAACCATGCTCCACTAACAACCAACCACCTGCATTTAAGTGTTCTGGTGCAGCAACAAAAATCTCTCGAAAACATGCCAAGCCATCTGCTTCTGCGGCCAATGCAAGCTTCGGCTCAAAGCGCAAATCACCTTGTTCTAAATGCGGGTCACCCTCAGCTATATAAGGGGGGTTAGAAACAATTAAATCAAATTTAACACCCGCCATTACATCAAACCAACTACCATTAATGATCGTGATATTAGTCACTCCAATCTTTTTAGCATTTCTGCTTGCAACTACTATCGCATCAATAGAAATATCAACAGCAATAACCGTTGTCAATGGGCGATGCTTAGCAATGGCTATTGCAATAGCACCACTGCCTGTCCCGAGATCAAGAACGCGGCAATATTGTTCAATGGGCACTCGCTCTAACGCCAATTCAACCAGCAGTTCAGTTTCGGGTCGAGGTATTAAAACTGCGGGCGTTACTATAAAAGTCAGGTCATAAAAATCTCGCTCACCAATGAGATAAGCAACTGGTTCACCCGCCGCACGACGCTTCACTAGTTGATTAAAAACCAATATCTGCTGAGATGTTAATCTCCATCCTGGGTGTGTGCTCAAAAAAACTTGGCTTTCATTTAACACATGCTGCAGCAACATCCGTGCATCTATCGGTTCTATTTTCAGGAATGATGCGAGTAATATTTGCTCAATAGAAACTAATTCCATACCGGCTATTACTCAACCATCATGGCGGCCAATTGGTCTGCTTGATGTTCGGCCATCAACGATGAGCAAATCTCACCCAACTCACCATCCATAATCTGATCCATCTTATAGAGCGTCAGATTAATACGATGATCCGTCACACGTCCTTGCGGAAAATTATACGTACGGATACGCTCAGAACGCTCACCGGTTCCAACCAATGATTTTCGTTCTGCAGCTTGCTCTGACTGATGTGCACTCATTTGTTTATCATAAATTCGTGCTGACAAAACACTTAGGGCTTGCGCCTTGTTTTTGTGTTGTGAACGACCATCTTGGCATTCCACAACAATACCTGTGGGCAAATGTGTGACACGCACTGCCGAATCTGTCTTGTTAATATGCTGACCACCCGCACCAGATGCACGGAATGTATCAATACGTAAGTCAGCTGGGTTTAATTGAACTTCACTAATTTCATCAGCCTCCGGAATGACGGCGACAGTACAAGTTGAAGTATGCACGCGCCCCTGTGTTTCCGTAACTGGCACACGCTGAACTCGATGAGCCCCCGACTCAAATTTAAGGCGAGAATACGCACCCTGGCCAATAATCTTAGCAATGATTTCTTTAAAGCCACCCACATCTGATGGACTCTGAGAAATAATTTCTACTTGCCAGCGTTGTCGCTCAGCATACCGGGAATACATACGAAACAAGTTTCCAGCAAATAACGAAGATTCATCCCCGCCGGTCCCCGCTCGAATTTCTAAGAAGATATTGCGCTCGTCATTGGGGTCTTTAGGCAACAGCTGCTTTTGTAACTCAGCTTCTACCTGCACCAATTTTTCTTTACCTAATTGAATTTCTGTCTCGGCAAATTCACGCATTTCTGGATCAGCACTCATCTCCCGTGCTGTCTGAACATCATCCTCCGTCTGTTGATAGCTATTATAAAGTTCAACAATTGGTTGGATCTCAGCATGTTCACGCGATAGTTTACGAAATTTATCAAGATCCGCGGTAATTGTTTCGCTACTCAACAAATAGTTCAGTTCTTCCAGGCGCACACTTAACTGTGTAAGCCGGGTTGACATACTGCTTTTCATTGTGGACGATGTAGTTGATACAACTGATTGATCAGTTCAACCATATCCTCGCGCTCATCTGCTTGCGACTGATTAAGTGTGCTGGAAGGAATATGTAGAAATTTATTGGTTAAACCTCTACTCAATGATTCTAAAATCTTTTGAGGGTCTTCACCATTAGCTAATTGTTTACTAGCTCGTGCCATTTCATGCCGTCGAAACCGCTCACCTTGGTCACGCAACGCTCGTATCGTTGGCACTAACTCACGTGATGACACCCAACGCATAAAATCAACCACATTGGTATCAATGATTGTTTCCGCATGCTCCACTGCATTTTGGCGAGAATCTAACCCTTCTTTAACAATTTCAGCCAGATCATCCACATAGTAGAGAAACACATCATCAAGCTCAGCCACTTCAGACTCAACATCACGCGGCACGGCCAAATCTACCACAAAAATGGGACGATGTTTACGTGCTTTAATAGCGCGCTCAATCATACCCTTACCAAGGATTGGCAAGGGACTTGCAGTGCAAGTCACGACAATATCATTCGTCGCCAAATGCTCTGGTAATTCACTCAAGGAAATCGCTTGTGCGTTAAAACGGCTAGACAATGCTTCTGCGCGCTCAATGGTACGGTTAGCAACTGTAATTTGTTTTGGCTTTCGCGCTGCAAAATGACTGGCGCATAACTCTATCATTTCACCGGCACCAATAAATAATACGCGCTGTTCGGCAATATCGCCAAAAATCCGCTCAGCCAAACGTGCTGCTGCTGCTGCCATAGAAACAGAACTTGTTCCTATCTCCGTAGACGTTCGGACTTCTTTAGCGACAAAGAACGTCCGTTGAAACAACTTATGTAGCATTAAACCCAATGTTCCAGCATGCTCTGCAGATTTCACGGCAGTTTTTAGCTGGCCAAGAATTTGTGGTTCACCCAACACCATAGAATCGAGACCGCTGGCAACTCGAAAAGCATGCTTTACTGCCTGCTCTTGCGGAAGCTTATAAAGATAAGGTTCTAAATCAAGCGCTTGCAATCGATGAAAGTCCGCTAACCACTTCATGGCAACATCCGGATTCTCAGTGTTGCAATAAACTTCAGTACGATTACAAGTCGAAACAATCGCTGCTTCTTTAATAGGATTGCGCCCCACCAGATCATGCAATGCATGTTCCATTGAGTTCTCTGGGAAGGTTACTTGCTCTCGCACGCCTAACGGCGCGGTGTGATGGTTAATACCAAAGGCAAATAGCTGCATGGAAGATAGTGTAAACAACTGGTCAGTAATCGGAAAAGCTAGTGATTATAATATTTTGACGGCGTAAATACCATCAATGAAAAGAAATTCATGTTTTTATTATTATTATTAACTATTAGAGATTGACCAAGCAAACAACAAAAAATTCTTCAGATATCATAATTTTTATTATTCTTACAGTTATGTTTTTTGAATTTAGCCATACAGATTTCAATATACTTTAGTTTTAATAAACACTTAATATTTCTTGAAATCATAAAGTTGCCATGATACTTTAAATCTTAATCAAGGATAGAAATCTAAATAATATTAAAGTTAGTTAAACACCCGGAGGAATCTTGCATGTTCAACTGTAAATCATACTTTTTCATACCGTCACTGTTTCTTAGCTGCGCACTATTCATCACAGGCTGTGGATTCCTGCAAAAAGGATCAGAAATCTCCGAGGGGGACCCTGTTATGTCTTCAATAGGAAAGGTGATTAATTTAGAACAAGGATGGTCTGTCGGTACTCAACAAGCCTTTTATTTCACCAGCCAAGGATCAAGAATCATGCCCTATCAATGGTTTCTTGTACTTGAGCAAGCAAATAAAAAGGAGCTATTCCGCAACAACGAACACATTGACTCTCTGCGCTATTTGCCTTCAAAACCTAATTCTTGGAATCCAGATGGATTACCTGTTGGATTCGTTAAAGATATTGACAGCAACAAACACAGCTGGGTTGGCTTGACCTGTGCTGCTTGCCACACTACTCAAATTGATTATCAAGGAACGCAAATAAGAATAGATGGAGGACCATCACTTGGGGACTTCGAGACGCTTAATCGCTCCCTTGTGGATGCGCTAAGCGCCACTTATCAAAACCAAGAAAAATTCTCTCGTTTTGCAAAAAATATACTGGGCAATGATGCCAATGACGATAGTGCTAAAAATCAATTGCGTGAAGACTTATGGGAGCAAACAGAAGCACTAGCATATCGTCATCAGATTAATCATTCGGGTGGCGCTGACCAACCACACTATGGTTTTGGTCGAGTAGATGCCATTGGCGCCATTTTTAACAAGGTTATGGTGCAAATGAATAATATGCCCGCCAATATACGGCCTTCTGACGCACCTGCAAGTTACCCTTTTTTATGGGGAACGCACCAATCTGATGTGCTCCAGTGGACTGGATTTTCACCTAACGGACCTGCCACAATTGGCGCCTTAACGCGTAACGGAGGGGAAGTGGTCGGCGTCTATGGCGAAGTGAACATTCCTAAAAGTAAACATGAGAAGCTCTATAAAAGCTCTTTAGCCATCGAAAACCTCGGCCGGTTAGAAGCTTGGATAGCCGAATTAAAATCGCCCATTTGGCCTGCTGCATACCTACCACCCACAGATCCTGATAAAGCAGCTCGTGGAAAAATCCACTATGATGAATATTGCGCAAGTTGTCATCAAGTCATCCCAAGAGACCAGGAGGGAGAACCCTACTCTGCCGTATTGACACCTATCAGCGAATTAGAAACTGATGCTACTGAATGGAATAATATGCAGCGTTTATTGCAAGCCGGTAAATTTGAAGGTCGTAGAGAAGCGGTATTTACGGGCACAAAGATTGCTGCTCGAACAACTGGCTTGGAACCACTAATTAATTCAGTTGTTGGCTCATTATTAAGGCAACCGAAGCCATTAATTAAAGCCATCAATACTCAAATCGAAGGGGGCTATAGAGCCAGAAAAATGAGCAACAAAGCGCAGTTTCCCAACTTAAATGACCAATTTAAGGCATTCAATGAAATCTTTACTGCAAATACAAGCAACACACCTGAAGGCGGCGTTTATAAAGCGCGGCCATTGAATGGTATCTGGGCCACTGCACCCTACCTACATAATGGCTCAATACCCAACTTGTATGAACTGTTACTACCGCAAGAACAACGCTCCAAAACATTCTTGTTGGGCAGTCGCGAGATAGATGTTGAAAAAGTTGGGTTTGTCTCCACTGACCAAACATCTGGCACACAGGCATTTAAATTTGATACCGCGCTCAAAGGCAACTCTAACAAAGGTCATAATTACGGCACAAATAATTTAACCGAGCAAGAAAGGCTAGAACTACTGGAATACCTGAAAATGTTGTAAAGCAATATCACATCAAAGACTCGCCGCCGGTTAATTAAAACAAAACAAAAATGATTTAACCGGCAGCCTTATGGTATTAAAACGGATGCCAATTTCTGGTTAATCGCCGTTGAATTTACCGTATCAGACTCACTCAGCAATTGTAAAACGGTTTCACAGGATACAGGGCGACTGAAATAATAACCTTGATGCACAGAACATTGATGATCGACAAGTATCTTAACCTGCTGTTCCGTCTCAACACCTTCTGCAATAATTGATAACCCAAGGCTTTTACCTAAACCGATTATTGCTTTGGTTATCGTCAAGTCATTTATATTTTCATCCAGTTTTCGAATAAAAGATTTGTCAATTTTTAAAATGTCAATTGGCAGCTCTCTGAGCAATGTTAAAGAGGAGTAGCCCGTACCAAAATCATCTAAGGCAATGGAAATACCCAGCTCCTTAATCTGATTAAGGATTTCCGCAGCACGTACCAAATCACTGACAACGGCACTCTCGGTTATTTCAAGTATCAAAGCACTAGCCGGCAATTTAGTGTCACGAAGAATCTGTGACACGGTACTTACAAAATGTCCAGATAAGAGCTGGCGCGGACTCACATTAACAGATACATTAATCAGATATCCTGCTTGTGTTAATTCCTGTGTAACAACACATGCGGTACGCAGCACAGATTCACCAAGCTGCTCTATCACACCGATATCTTCTGCAAACGGTATAAAATCACTTGGTGACAAAAAACCGCGAGTTGGGTGCTGCCATCGCACAAGTGCTTCCATACGTATAATACGGCGTTGAGAAACATCAACTATCGGCTGATACAATACGTGCAATAAATCGTTATTCAGTGCAGCACGTAACTCTTTCTCAAATTCCAACCTATCACGCGTCCAAACTACAGATGATTCAGGAGAATAAAAACCGAAACTGTTACCACCTTCATGCTTAACACGGTACATTGCTGTACCTGCCTTTTCTAATACTTCTTCACTACGTACACCATCTTGCGGGTATAAGCTAATACCAATACTGGCAGTAACAAAAACTTCCTGTTCATCTAACTCAAATGGTTGCTCGATAATCTTCAGTATTTTCTGTGCCATTTGTGGTGCCATATCATTTTTTTGTAAATAATCAAATAACAGCACAAACTCATCACCTCCCCAACGCGCAAGCATGTCATCCTCACCAATGGCTTCAAATAGCCGCAATGAAACCATTCGTAGCAAGATATCTCCCGCTCGGTGTCCTAAAGCATTATTAATTTTCCTAAAATTATCTAACGTAACAAATAGTACTGTTATCACACTATCTTTTTGCTGAATTTCTGCTGCCATCTGATCAAAGCGAGAAAGTAATAATGCACGATTTGGTAGCTTTGTTAATGTATCGTGACTTGCTTGATGCGCCATTTGTTGTGTCAACTCAACCGTATCTGTCACATCAGCAATCGCAACCACATACCCCATCAACTCATCTTTATCGTCTCGCAGCAAATGGCGAGTTACGCTTACGGCTCGCTGGACTCCAAGGCTGGTTTCAAGATAGCATTGAATTGTACTCACACTAAATTCTGGGATAGGCAGCTCACCCTCTATTAATTCATTATAGATACTTTCCTTACCTACCCTCAGATGAAGAATGCTGTGTAATAAAAGACCTTGCACTTGTTTGAGCTTAACCTCAAGAATTTTTTCTGCGCCGCTATTCATATAAATTACATGATCATGAGCATCAGTGGTAATGACACCATCTCCGACAGACTCTAAAACAACGTTGGACCGGACATTAACCATAAATAATGAGCGCATGGATTCATTAATACGCCGCCAATTCCATAATGGGTAAATAGCCAACGTGCCAAACAAAGCGGCACTTGGAGGGATCCAAACATGCAGCCATCGCAACAAAAAAACTACAATAAATAAGCCACATACAAGTAGCATCAGTAAAATTGGCAACGTTAAATCTCTGCTTAGAAAGCTGATGATTAACAAGGCCATTAGCACCCAGAATACTGAGATTAAGCTAGCATTAAAACTTGAAACGGGGAGTACTGCTCGATCATGCTGCAGCATTTCGAACACATTTGCATGCCATTCAGTGCCATTCATGGGTTGACGGTTGATGGTTGATACTGGCGTTGCAAAACGCATTCCCATTCCTGCCGCTGTTACCCCTACTATGATCGCCTTGCTACTCAAATCTGTAAGCACGGATTCATCATACAAAACTTGCACATATGAAATCTGTCGAAAGCTTCCTGGTGGTCCGACATATGGAATCAACACTTCTTGTGAACGCACCCAGTCACCAGTTACACGAACATCATCATCACTTAAATTGGTGAATCGATTAGTTTCACCTAACTTACTTGCTTGGCTAGCCAAGGCAAGCCCAAACGTGGGCCATTTAGGCGTGTCAAAACCAGCAGTCAGAAAAACCCGTCGTGCAATACCATCGCGGTCTAGCTCAATATCAACATGACCAAGCATTGCATTATCTCGCAAATGCGGTAGCGGCTCGGCAAGTGATAAAACATTTAGATGGGTATCACTAATTGGCGCGACAGGTAGAATTACCGCGCCATGCGTAGCTATTGCAGCGGCCAACAATTCATCAGATTTGAGATCATTTTCATCCGGCTCGGTGAAAAATAAATCTAATGCGATAACATTATCCCTGTGTGCCAGCCGATTAATAAAGTCAGCATGTATTTTCCGTGACCATGGCCAACGCCCCAATACCTGCAGGCTTATATCGTCAATGGCCACAATAACAACATCATTGCTCGGCGAGTATTCCTGCATTGACAAGACTTTGTCGTAGAACACCAAATCAACGCGTTCCAGTATTTCAGAAAATGATAGCAAAGCCACGCCAATCAAAAGTACAATCGTGCGTAATCCAAAATTATAATGAGGTTGAAGCCAAGTCATACCATTATAAAAGTATAAATAATGACAGCAGCAACATCAGCGTCCGATACGGAGCCAATACGGAATATTATATGGAATGTCAATTAACTGAGGTGGCCCCCACGGCCCTTCAAAACCATCCGACTCTATTGTTTTTACCCGCAAATAATAGTTACCGCCATCCGGCAAGGGAACTGAAGCTTGAGATGCCGCCGTATGTCGATCTTGTATTAGATTATTAAATGCTTCATCGCTGGCGAACTGAAAGTGAAAACTTTGACCTTCTGCACCTGCTCGCCATGCAAATGTCATTTTTGTTTCATCAAATTCCGTTTCTTCAAGCGCAGGGCCAGGGAACGGCACTCTAAATGACATTACATCACTAAATGGCCCAGCACCTTCAGATGCTGACACAGAAACAACCTGCCAAAAATAATGCCCCGGTTCTAGTGAATTAGATAATCTCAAGTAATTGTTTTTAATAGAGGGGTCAAAAAACACCAGGCTTGAAAAATCTTCTTCCTGACTAATCAGGATGACATAGTGTGAAGCCTCAGATTGTTTAGTCCAGTGAAATTCCGGACTATCGATATCAACAGCAGCCCCAGGTAATGGTGCTGTAACAAATGGCGGTTCAGGACGCGCATTTAAAGAAAAGGCCATCACTGCGTCTTGACCTTCAATACCCAAGTCATCAATACCACGTATTCTAAGCCAGTAATCGCCATCAGGAATATCGCCATCACGAAATGGCAAGCTAGTTGTTTCAAAATCAGCCCATAAATGTTCGAATTTATGATCTATCGCTATTTGAGCACGATAAGTTTCAGCGCCAGGCAACGGATGTAAAGCAATAACTAACGGTAAACTTTCATAGAATGTCGGTGTTTCAGATAAATCAGGTGCAGGCAATAAGCTTACAGGCGTCAAAGGTGGCGCTCCAACAGTCGTCACCGAACCAAACCCCGCCGATACTCGTACCGCACGATTTTCTCCACTAACTTGCACAACACCTTCTAACACTTCACTAGTTGTACTTGCTCCATCTTCTAACGTGCCCACTCTAAAATCGGTACCTCGCACTGAGCTAATCGCCGATGGCGTTTTAATCCTAAAGCGTGTACCAACATCTGATTCCGTTGATACCTCATTCTCAGTACGTCCCTGCTTAAGTTCAATCAGCGTGTCAACAAGCCCAAAATCACCAAAAATTTTCATCTGACTCAAACGAACATGACTATTGTCCTGAACACGCAAACGTGACCCATCCGCAAATTGCACGGTAACAAACGCATCATTCTCACTTCGTATCTCGTCTCCTTGAGATAACCGCATGCCCTGAGTTATCGCTAGATCCTTAGTTGTATTCTCGCGTCGCACGGTGACTGTTCCATGCACTGCTACCACATGCGCATATACATCTCCTTCATTTTGTCGCGTCCAAACGATGGGTATGCGAAGCTTCGACCCTGGCGGTATTGAATAAGGATCTTGAATACGATTCAATTGCTGCAATCGTTTTACATATTTCATACTGGTCAGATGGCGTTCTGTCACATTCCACAAATTGTCGCCATTCCGTACAGTGTAAGTCCATTCTTCCGCGACAACTGATACCGAAAGTAACAATAGGCCAATTAGAATAATTAACCGACAGTTAAGAATCAAACGTCCTTTAATTAAAATTAATTTCATAAAGCCCCTATTTATTTCGTTTGATATATGTCTAGAGCTACTTAAACAGTACCTAAATTACGACGACTATGTTTCATTCATAAGTAACAACCATTTTAGTTCAATAAGTTAAAGATTCATAATACTAAATTTAATCGCAATATTACATAAACAACACCACATTGAATAATTTTTTATATACTACAAAATCACAATCAGATCAAAGCAAAGCTTTGCTTTGCTTTGCATCAATAATAACTTCCTACTCATAGTGTTTTAACCAAACCTACACAAGCAAATAACAACAAACTTATTTTCCAGATGTTCCAAACACTCTAGCCTTGTGATGTAATAGAAAGCAGTCGCATAGGGTTGGTCGCCATAAAAAATATTATTAAAGGTCAAGGCAAGCAAATAACCGTGAAATCGATGCTATGTGAGGGCTGCGTATTTAAATTCAGTCGGCCCTCAAACACGACAATTAATAGGGAGGTAGCATGATGCAAGGGAAAATCATTTCAATACTACTACTAGTAGAAGATGATATAGATGCGGAAGCGATTGGAAGAGCTTTTAAAAATCAAAAATGCGAGCTCTATCACGAGAATCACAGATGGTATTGAGGCGTTAGCACTATTGCGTGGGGAAGATGGGATGGAAAAGTTAAAATCACCTTATATCATTCTCCTAGATATCAATATGCCTCGCATGATTAGTCATAATTTTTTAGAACAAAAGAGACAACCCTGTTCTTCAGAGTTGCATAGTTTTTGTGCATACAACTTCAGAAACGAACAGGAATATTGATGAAGCATATGATAAGCACGGCGCAGGCTATATTATCAAATCGCATATTGGAGCTAACTTCGCTAATCTGGTAGGGCTGTTAGATCATTATTGGCGATATATATATTGAATTACCAAAGGCCGGTTAGCAATTATGTCGGCTACTTACTAAAAGGTGAAACGGTTTTACCACGCACCAGCGGGAGAAAAATACCGAGGAGGAACTCTGGAGACACGTAACTTAACTGCCCAACATTCAAGCTATGATACAAACAATAAAGTAGTTACTAAAAAAATAAGGGTGTAAAGAATTCTGTGTAACAGCCTTGATTAAACATAATCCACTAAGCGCTGTTCAAATTCGATCATAAAACGATTCAATGCTGATTTCCAATTTTTTATTGGCATCGTCGATTTTTTAGATGCATCCTGGATTACCAGATAGACCACTTTTTTAGCTGAATCGTCAGTCGGAAACAGTTTGCGTTTCTTGATGGCTTTT
>JAJFJG010000045.1 GCA_021774265.1 Nitrosomonas sp. | reverse complement strand
AAAAAGCGAAAACAATGTAAAAGGCGAGCGGCAATAGAACCCATCATTGGCCACCTAAAATCAGACTTCAGGATGGCGAGAAATTACCTGAAAGGCGCGATAGGTGATCACATTAACCTACTGATCGCAGCTACTGCGTGGAACCTAAACAAATGGCTAATGGCCATTTTATGGCTCTTATTTCCATGGAGAAAAATATACGCATGTGAATAAAATAATGGAAATAGCACAGATAAATATCTAGTCTAATTCTCGTGCATATGTTTTTTTAAAATAGCTTTTGGCGAGACTTTTTCAGGGCCGACTAACTAGTAGTGAACTTGCAGATTGAATTTAAGCCAGCATAAAAAAACCTCGACCTAGTCGAGGCTATTTTTAATGTTACCTCCCCTATACTTTCTTCTTTTTCCGTGAGAACCCAAACCCTACTAGCCCAAGACCCAGGAGAGCAAGGATACTAGGTTCAGGAACTGTGGTTGGAGGCAGTCCTGGATCCGTAAGCACTTCTTCAAGTTTCGCTGCAAAGAAGTTGTTTACAAAGTTGGCATTATTAGCACCAGCAACATTAAATGTTCTAGCTAAAAGGCCTGACGTAAGAATCTGTGCCTGTAAACTATTGTCGGTTATAGTGCTGCCATTTAAATTGGCCAATGTTGCAGCAGCATCAAAGTTCAAAAGATCTGCATCCGACACATCATGAATATAGTCGCCATATTGTTGCTCAGAATTTACATTATGACTGACCAACATATTTAAAAAGGCGCCACTAGCGATCACTGCCGATGCTGTCGCATCCACTTCTTGTTGCAAGTTAAAGCCATCATTCACATTGTGGAATGGATTATCTGAATCTTCATCGGTTACCAAAATCAAATTCTTACGTGCATCCGCGCGGAAGTTAAGTATCCCATCCTGAGGAATATTGTTATTAGCAAGATTGCTATTAGGTGCTGTGCCTAGAACCATTCGAATAACTTCAAGACCGGCCTCAGGATTATAGTTGTGATTATTTTGGATGCCGGGATTTGCTCCAATGGTTATGTTATTAAGTGCAGTCTGTGCAGCTGAACCGCTGGAGGTAAAATCAAGCGTCAATTCTGGGGCTCCGCCATACACTACAACAGCATAGCGGGCGTCAACCGTTGCCGCATTTAAGCTTCCGACAAACGAAGAAAAACCGGCACGAACTCCCGCTATTTCACCTGCCATTGAGGCTGTTGCGTCGATCATAAAGACAAAGTCAGTCTTTATTGGCGCAGCATGTGATGATCCAATTGATAATAATAATGCCAGTGAGGCAGTAGCAAAAGTGACGGCGCATCTACGTCCCACTGCATTAGTTTGTGAGCTCGATAATTTTTTTCTGATAGGCATCTTAATCTCCTTTATTTAATTTCTATCGTCGCTTAATGGATTTTTATAAAAATATTTCATAAAAATACATATTTTAGATATAAGCAATTAATATGCCATTTTTACTATATAAACTATATATACTTGATTATAATAATTTTATACATTTTTTATAATTTCAATAACTATATATTTAAATTAAACGTAAAATATATCGACAGAATATCCAGTGGTCTGGTGATGCAGGTATTATTTTTACAATTGCAAATCGGTACCAGAGTAAACGTTTTATTTTTCACATATACTCTAGCAACTAGCGCTATACACTTTATGATCATAAGTTACTGAATAAAAATATTAAATATTACATAAGAAAGCTAATGGTTCTTTACAAGCCATTCTAACTTTTAACAATTTTCAAGAAACCAGGCCACCAAATACTCTGGCCCTTTCGGTTACATTAACTCCAATCATTTAACGTGATTAAAAAATAGCCCATAAATCCCCTGTTCATTTACACTGTCACAATTCATATTCATGCAAAAATTCAGAGACTAAATAAGCAAAAGTGACAAATATACAAAATGAACTCAACCAAACACTGCCAAATATTTGCCCATCGTGGTGCCAGCATGGAAGCCTTAGAAAACACTCGCCCAGCTTTCGATAAGGCACTTATCTATGCGATTGATGGTATAGAAACTGACGTTCAACTTACTCGCGATGAAATAACGGTGCTCTGGCATGACCGTTTTCTTGGTAAAGCGGGGCTGCCAGATAAACATATTGATGATTTTAATTATCAACAATTAAAGTCTATGGAGTTTACTAGTGACCTTGCGCCGGAAAACAAACACCAAGGTGTCATGAGCCTGCAAGCATTTGTTGAAACCTACAACGCTCGTTGCCAGTTATTGCTTGAAATTAAGAACCGTGAATGGGAACCGACGCTACGTCATGAGATAAAGGTTCGGCAAACGCTCAATATTATTGGTACCGTAAAAGCGCATAACATCATCGTTTCCTCGTTTAATCTTGACAGCTTAGTCTATGCGCATCACTACAAACCGGGTTTTCCCTTAATTTATAACTTTGATGATGACCAGACGATTACAGACGCAGAAAAAATTCTTAACGCACAACCATTTCTTCATGGCCTTTGTTTGCCCATACAGTCATTGAATAAGGATGTGGTTAATCTATTACGCAAACACGACAAACATATTGCGACTTATACATGCAATAATAACGAAGAAATAAATAAAGCACTTGAACTCGGCGTTGACACGCTGATTAGTGATTTCCCTAACAAAGCGCTAAAAATACGCAATGCATGAAACGCGACTTCTCATTACTCAGCAACCATAAATTTGACCTCCTGGTCTGTGGCGGTGGTATCTACGGCGCGTGGACTGCTTATGATGCTGCGCTTCGCGGCCTCAGTGTTGCCATCGTCGAACAAAATGACTGGGCCAGCACAACCTCATCGTCTTCCAGTAAATTAATCCACGGCGGCTTACGCTATTTGGAATCTTATGATTTCAAGCTGGTAAAGAAATCACTTGTTGAGCGCCAAATGTTGATAAAAGTCGCACCTCATCGCGTATGGCCGCTACGCTTTGGCATTCCGGTAACGACTAGCAGCCCAATTAACTGGCTGCGCTATAAACTAGGCTTGATGCTTTATGACTGGTTCGCTAGTGACACCAGCCCAACCATGCACCACCGTCATCTCAATCAGGTAAGTTTCGCCAAACACTTTCCAACACTTGATCCGTCTACACTCAAAGGCGGCTTTACTTATGCTGACGCACAAACCGACGATGCTCGCTTAGTATTGGAATTAATTTCCGGCGCGATGAATGCAGGCGCAGTTGCAGTTAATTTCAGCAAAATGACACAAATTTTGGAAACGAATGGACAAGCGACTAGTGTCATCATTAACGATCAAATAACCGGCAGCGAGCAGGAAATTTACGCTAAGCAAATTGTAAATGCGACAGGCCAATGGATAACAGCCACTGAACAAGGTCATGACTGGTGCCGCATGACAAAAGGCGTTCACTTGATCATGCCTGCCGTTTTAAAAGATGAAGCTTTATTGCTAAAAGCCAAATCGGATGGGCGTGTTTTCTTTATGATTCCATGGTATGGCTGCACGCTATTAGGCACGACAGACACTGATTACTACGACAGTTCAACACGTGCCACCGTTAACGCAAGCGACATTAATTATCTGCTAACCGCCGCCAATGATTATCTCAAAAAAAACTGGTCAGAATCGGACATCATTGGCCGCTTTGCCGGTGTGCGTGTACTGAAACAAAGTGCAGAATCCGCACCTTCAGCGATTAGCCGTGATTGGGAATTAAAAACGGCTGGCAATGGCGTGCATTATTCCATCGGCGGCAAAATAACCTCCGCACGCCAAGACACTACCCACATTATCGATACCGTATGTTCAAAACTGGGCATAAAAACACCTTGTGCCACGCAGGACAGACCGTTCCCATGGGCGCCACAAGACAATTTCTCAAGCTGGTTTTCATCGAAATTAAAAAAATGCATTCAACTAGGTGTGGATGCAAAAAGCGCTACATGGTTAATTCGACGCCACGGCACACGCACTAATGAAATTCTTAGATATATTGAGGCAGACCCCAGCTTGGCGAGGCGCATTATTCGATCGGTTCCCTTCATATTTGCTGATTTGGAATTTTGTGCGCGCACCGAAATGGTCATGCATTTGGATGACCTGCTGCGTCTCCGTATGCCGCTGTTAATCCTGGCGCAGCTGACCACCCATGATTTACAGCAAATCGCCACTCGCATCGCTGGCATCATGAATTGGGATGACGCAACGATCAACACAGAAATTGCACACTGTCGCCAACAATGGCTGCACCATTAATTAAAGCCATCGCCCTTGATTTAGGTACAACCTCCATTAAAGCGGCTTTATTTGATGAATACGGCCAGCTACGCAACCTCATTTCACAACCCGCGCCCAAAATCGAAACCGAACAAGGCCACTATGAAAGTGATGCCCTATGCTATGTCGAGACAGCTGAACGAGTACTCAAGCAATGTCACGCACAGAGCGCGAACAATCTGCCTAATCCACCATTGGGACTATGTAGCCAACGCTCATCTTTTCTCATCTGGGAAAAAATCAATGGGCAACCAGTCACACCGCTTATTTCATGGCAAGACAATCGTGGTGCTCCTCGTTGTGAAAGCCTGCACGCAAGCGAACCCACGATTCGCCAACTCACCGGTTTACGTTTAACACCTTATTATTTCGCACCCAAACTCAGCATTCTGCTGCAAGAGCACCCCACATGGCGCGAGAAATTGATACAAGGCGAATGGCTTGTTGGCACGTTAGACACGTTCATGATATGGCGTTGGACACATGGAAAGTGCGCCATTATAGATGCATCCATGGCTGCACGTACTTCGCTGATGGACATTCAGCAACAACAATGGTCACCCGCGTTATGCAACTTATTCAATATCCCACGCTCCATCTTGCCGCAAATCAGGCCGTCTACTGGCCTGAATATAGCGTTAGATAACGGCATAACACTCAATGCCAGCGTGGGCGATCAATCCGCCGCACTCATCGCCTGTGTGACAGACAACCCAGCCGAAGCTTTGGTTAATTTAGGCACTGGCGGCTTTGTCATTCGTTATCTAACCACACAGAAAAACACGCTTAACGGTTATTTACGTACACTGATTTATCAAGATAACAGAAAGAAAACGCATACCGCCATTGAAGGCACACTCAATTCCATTGCCGCTGCACTGGCACCTTATCCAGTCAAAGAATGCCGAATTGAACACTTAGCCACAACCAATATTTTTTGTCTCGCAGAACCCAGCGGCCTGGGTGCGCCCTATTTTCGTGACGACTGGGGACTATTCTTTTCGCAACCAACGAATCAACTAACACCAACACAAATTACCGCACTACTACTAGAAGCCATCATTTTCCGCATTGCACGTATTTTAGAAGAATTTCATCAAGACTCGCCCCTCACAAAAGCCTTTCTTTCCGGCGGACTCTCCGAATTGGATTGTCTACAACAAGGCATCGCCCAATGCGTGCCACTCCCCGTTTTGCATTTGAAACAAAAAGAAACAAGCCTTCAAGGTGCCGCACTGCTTGCCTGCGGGCTTAAAGCAAAATACACTCGTCACGCAGAAGAAATAAAAACTCTCAGCAATAATAATGCACTACTTGAAAAATACTACCATTGGAAAGATTGGCTCGATGCTTTGTTAAGAAGTACTGGCTGACACATATAGTTTTACTCAGCCTATAGATAAGTGTCGTCACACAATTGATTTTTATCTTTCTCCCATCCACAATACTAAAACGATCAAGCGATTTCTCAACAAAACACTCAAATCCATAAAACAATAGGCACATCCAAAGACGATCATGGCAAACTCAAACATTTGACAAATCCAGTTCGCGGTTTTAAAACCATGGAAACTGCCTTTGCAACGATTAAGGGGTTTAAAATCATGCATATATTCAAAAAATGACAAATGAATGCATGGACACGCGAGCAAGGTCTTATAGGAGAAATCCGCCTTATTAAAAGACAATTCTATACTTATACCGCATAACTCAACATATTAGAGGCTTACACTGGTCAATGCTATTTTTGCAACAGAGAATCATTGGTATTCTCACTGGTGCTTTTAGTGACTTAGAAAACAGATTTCTTATCGAACAAGAACTCGCCTGTTGATGCCAACTAAAAACAGCTAATCATTTAAACCCCAACAACTATTGAGATATCCAGGTAAAATCTCGAATCTTTAAAATTTTTGGCTCTTAAATATGCATCCCATGCTTACTATTGCGGTAAAAGCCGCACGTCGCGCTGGCGGTATTATCAACCGCGCATCCCAGCATTTAGATTTATTGCACGTATCAAAGAAATCACATAGTGATTTTGTTAGTGAAGTTGATGGTGCCGCTGAAGAAGCCATTATTAGAACCATCTTAGACACCTATCCACACCATTCAATTCTTGCTGAAGAAAGTGGCGCACAGGGTGACCAGGAACAACCAGAATTTTTATGGATTATTGATCCCTTGGATGGCACGACCAACTTTTTGCATGGTTTTCCTCAGTATTCCGTCTCGATAGCATTAATGCATAAAGGCATACTGAATCAAGCGGTAATTTATGACCCAACCAGTGATGAGTTGTTTATTGCCAGTCGTGGACGCGGCGCTTATTTGAATGACCGCCGCATACGAGTCAGTAAGCGTGCCAAACTGGCTGACAGCCTGATTGGTACAGGCTTCCCGTTTCGAGATTTCACTCACATGGACGCTTATATGGCAATGATTAAGGATATTGCACCAAGAACTGTCGGTATTCGTCGACCAGGTTCTGCAGCGTTAGATTTGGCGTATGTTGCGGCTGGGCGTTATGACGGTTTTTGGGAAATTGGGCTGTCACCTTGGGATATTGCCGCAGGATGCCTGCTTATTACTGAGGCCGGCGGACTAGTTGGTGACTTGGAAGGCAATGAAACCCATATTGAATGCGGCAGAATAGTCGCAGGAAACCCCAAAGTTTTTGGGCAATTACTGCAAGTTATTGCGCCTCATTTAACACCTGAATTAACTAGCAAGAGCAAGACAACAAACTAGCTCAGCATCATTAAGAAACAGGCTCTTCAATGGGCAAGGCTTCTTGTTTCTCTGTTGATTCAACCAGCGAACCAAGTTCTTCCAGTGGCGGCAGCTCTTCTAATGTACGCAAACTAAGATCATTTAGGAATTTCTTAGTGGTCGCATACAATGCCGGCCTACCCGGCACGTCACGATGACCAATGGCTTCAATCCAGCCACGGCCTTCCAATGTTTTCATAATCGCGCTAGAAACGGCAACACCACGAATCCCCTCAATATCACCGCGCGTTGCCGGTTGGCGGTAAGCAATAATAGCAAGGGTTTCCAGCACAGCGCGAGAATAGCGCGGCGGTTTACTCGGGCTGAGTCGATCGAGAAATAATTGCATTTCAAGTGTGGTATGAAAGCGCCAGCCGCCAGCGACTGCCACAAGATTGATGCCACGTTCAGTCCATTGTTCACGTAATTTTTCCAGGAATTTACGTAACACTTCAGCGCTTAGCTCGTTATTGAATAGCTTTTTAAGCTCTGATAATGAAAGCGGTTCTTGCGATGTCAACAAGGCTGTTTCTAACGCACGTATAATCGTTTCAGGACTCAGCGGATCGGTAATATTAGGACTCAATTGATCGGACATAGATTGTTCCAAACGTTTCAGATTGCGTGATTTCCACCAGCGTTTCTTTGGCAAGCTCAAGCAATGCAAGAAAAATAACGACGACCTCAGCGACATTGGCCTGAGGACTAAATAAGTCGTAAAACTCAACTAGCTGACGACCCTTCAAGTAACGTAACACTTGACTCATGTGCGCACGAACAGATAACGATTCACGAGTAATATGATGATGCCGATTAACTTTTGCACGCGTTAACAAGGTCACCCAAGCATTACGCAAATCATCAACATCAACCTGCGGCGGGTTAAGAACCGTTTCTCTCTCAATCCATACTTGAGCCAGCGAAAAGTCTCGTTCTGCTTGCGGGATCTCGTTCAACTTAAATGCAGCAAGTTTGATTTGCTCGTATTCCAATAAACGACGCACTAGTTCAGCACGGGGGTCTTGCTCTTCTTCAGCAACAGTAGCTGGGGCGGGTAATAACATGCGTGATTTGATTTCAATCAGTAACGCCGTCATGAGCAAGTATTCAGCAGCAAGTTCGAGCTGATCAATACGCATTAACTCAACATAGGCCATATATTGCTTCGTCAGCTCTGCCATGGGAATATCGAGAATATCGAGATTGTGTTTACGAATGAGGTAAAGCAACAAATCCAGCGGCCCTTGAAACGTATCAAGAAACACTTCCAAAGCCTCAGGTGGAATGTACAAATCCTGCGGAATCTCCATTAAAGGCTCACCGCAGATCTTTGCTACAGGATTTTTATTAACAGCATCAGCTGGCTGATTCATATTCTCCTGGCAAGGAATTAATTAAGAGTAGCCTAAACCCATTGCTGCTCTGACATCTCGCATAGTCTCCTCAGCTAGTGCGTTAGCCTTCTCGCAACCATCAGCAATAATATTACGTACCAACGTGGGGTCTTCCTCATACATTTTAGCGCGTGCATGCATGGGCTCCTGCTCAGAAATAACGGCATCAATCATTGGCTGTTTGCATTCAAGGCAGCCAATACTCGCGGTTTTACAGCCTTCTTGCACCCATGCTCTAGTTTTATCATCTGAATAAACTACATGAAATTGCCAAACAGGGCATTTAGCCGGATCACCCGGATCCGTGCGTCGAACCCGTGCCGGATCGGTTGGCATAGTCCGTATTTTCTTGTGCACACTGTCTGCATCTTCACGCAGGCTAATGGTGTTATTATATGACTTCGACATCTTCTGACCATCAAGCCCCGGCATTCTTGACGCAGCCGTCAACATGGTTTCCGGCTCTGATAGAATCATTTTTCCGCCACCTTCCAAGTAACCAAACAACCGCTCAAAATCACCCATACTTAGGTTTTGTTGCCCATCAAGCAATGATTTCGCCGCAGCCAATGCGCCCTCATCACCTTGCTCTTGGTAACAGTTACGTAATTCCCGATAAAGCTTAGATTTTTTAGAACCCAACTTTTTTATGGCTAATTGGGCTTTTTCTTCAAACCCCGGTTCTTTGCCATAGATATGATTAAAACGACGTGAAATTTCGCGTGTAAACTCAAGATGCGGTGCTTGATCTTCACCAACAGGCACGCGATTGGCGCGATAAATCAAAATATCTGCACTTTGTAGCAATGGATAACCCAAAAAACCATATGTGCTTAAGTCTTTTTCAGTTAGTTTTTCTTGCTGATCTTTATACGTTGGCACCCGTTCCAACCAACCCAACGGCGTCATCATTGACAGCAAAGTATACAGCTCAGCATGAGCAGGTACTTTCGATTGAATAAATAAGGTGGCATGAGAAGGATCAACCCCCGCAGCTAACCAATCAACAACCATATCCCAGACATTTTTCTCGATGATTTGCGGGCAATCGTAATGTGTTGTCAGTGCATGCCAATCAGCCACAAAAAATAAACACTCATATTCTTGTTGTAACACGACCCAGTTTTTTAAAACCCCGTGGTAGTGCCCTAAATGCAGGCCACCAGTCGGGCGCATTCCTGATAAAACACGGTCAGCAAACATCTTACTTGTCCTAAATTAGTTATTAAATATACAATCCAAAAAACAATACAATGATTTTGTTTATCTCGGCCATAATAGGCCAAATCACTGCACCCAATGCACCGCTAAATAACAATACCAGCAATATCATAAAGCCATAAGGTTCAATTTGGGCGAAGTAATAACCCAAACGTTGCGGCAGCAAGCTCACCATCATACGACCTCCATCCAATGGCGGCAATGGCAGCAAATTCAGCACCATCAACAAGACATTAATTTTTATACCGGCAATGCCCATAAGAATTATAGGCTTGACAAAATCATTCTCCGGCATGGCTAAGCCTAGCTTGATCACCAATGCCCAACACAACGCCATAAAAAGGTTGGCCGCTGGACCTGCTACCGCGACCCAAAGCATATCTCGCTTCGGTCGATTTAAATTTTCAAAGTTAACCGGCACCGGTTTGGCCCAACCGAAAAGAAAACCCGCGCCAAGTGTTAGCTTACTGACAACAAACATGGTGAGCGGCACAACAACCGTACCCATGGGGTCAACATGACGCATTGGGTTCAGGCTGATACGCCCTTCTAACTCAGCGGTGTTATCACCAAAATGTTTTGCGGCATAACCATGCGCAGCTTCATGTAAAGTAATCGCAAGAATAACCGGCAAGGCATAAATGGCAATACCCTGAATCATGCTATCCATTCGTTATTCCAAATGGTTCTAGACTCCCTTTACCTGCCCGGATTAGTTCTGGGACATCGCTCGTCAAATCAATCACAGTGGTCATATCAACACCACAAGAACCCGCATCCATCACTAACTCGACATGATGCTCAAGGCGCTCACGAATTTCTTCGGCATCATTCAGTGGGTAATCATCGGCGGGCAATATGAGCGTGGAGCTTAATAAAGGCTCACCGAGCTCTTCAAGCAATGCTTGCACCACTGGATGCTCTGGAATTCTCAGTCCAATAGTGCTGCGTTTCGGGTGCTGCAAACGACGCGGTACTTCGCGGCTAGCTTGGAGTATAAAAGTGTAACTACCCGGTGTAGTAGCTTTGAGTAAGCGATATTGGCTGTTATCGATTTTGGCGTAATACGCGATTTCCGCTAAATCTTTACATACCAATGTGAAATGATGTTTATCATCGACTTCTCGAATCGTACGAATGCGCGTCATTGCCGCTTTGTCGCCTAATTGGCAACCCAGCGCATAACAAGAATCAGTTGGATAAACAATGATACCGCCAGCGCGTACGATACTGACGGCTTGTCGTATCAGTCGCAGATGCGGGTTATCTGAATGAATAGAGAAAAATTGGGCCACGTATCAACAAAATATAATCAGCTTTAGATCAGCGCAATATTACAGCATAGACAAGAAATATGGGGGTTATTCATAGGGCACATTCCAATCATGCCATATCGGTGTGCATCCGGCGGGTAGGTTTGGCAATTGGCCCAAGTCAAAAAAACTTTCCCCGGGGCCATGATAATCTGAACCACAAGAAGCCAAAAAACCCATGCGCTGTGCATGTTGAGCAAATATCAAAACCTGTTCTTCCGTATGACTGGCGGTAATGACTTCAATAGCTGCACCACCTACCTGACGAAACTCATGCAATAAGTCATCCAGCACATTCTTACCTAATTGATAACGTGCTGGATGTGCAATCGCAGCAATACCACCACTGCCACGGATCCAATCCACCGCATCACACAAAGCTGCCCATCGATGATCTGTATATCCTGGTTTGCCTTTTACCAGATATTTTTTAAAGACCGATTTAATATTTTTAGCATGACCCTGCTCGACCAAGAAACGCGCAAAATGCAAACGACCAATTAATCGCCGTTCACCCACGTGTTTATAGGCACCTTCCAAACTACCATGAATGCCGCATTTATCTAGCTGAGCTGCCATCTTTCTCGCACGCTCTGCTCGTCCTTCACGAATCTCTGCCAATCCTTCAGCTAATGGCAAGTATTTAGGATCAATACCTAAACCAAGAATGTGTATGACACGGCCACGCCAAGTAACAGAAATTTCCACGCCATTAATAAGTGTGATATTTTCTGACTCAGCGACTTCGCGAGCTTCATCTAACCCAGCGACATCATCATGGTCAGTAAGTGCGAGCGTTTTGACGCCCCGTTTGGCAGCATGTTCCACTAACTTCGTAGGAGTTAGTAGACCGTCAGAAATTGTCGAGTGACAATGTAAATCAATATTGAGCATGTAGGCCGCAAATCAACAATAAGTTGCGCATCATAACAAATAAGTGACATTAAGAGAAACTGCAACGTTATTTTTTTCGAGGAATTGGCATGAGTAAACAAACATCTATCTGGCATCATCTGGCGGCTGCACCCCATCGCAGCTTGTTTTTAGTCGGCGCACTTCAAGGCGTGATGACAATGCTATGGTGGGTGTTTGAGCTGACCGGGCGTTATGGTGTGTTAGGCGCGCCAACTATATGGAGTGTCGCCCCCACTTGGACGCATGCCTTTTTAATGATTTACGGTTTTTTCCCGCTATTTATTTTTGGCTTTCTATTCACCACTTACCCTAATTGGATGAGTGGCGACAAAATCAAACCGATCCATTACATCGCCACCTGCCTGTTAATCACAATCGGCGTCGTCATGTTCTATGCAGGCCTAATCATCGACCAGTCAATTGTCGTTTACGGCGTAGCCACTATGCTCATCGGCTGGTGCGTTGCATTTTATGCCCTGCAACGTGTCTTAATAGGCGCATCCGGCAAAGACAAACGCCATGCCAAAGTTACCAGTGTCGCACTGGGTTTTGGTTGCTTGGGCGTCGCTGCTTATTTACTCTGGTTGTTAACCGATAACTGGTCGCTACTAACTTTCTCTCGTGCCGCGGGTATCTGGTTCTTCTTGTTACCCATTGTCATGACTGTTTCACACCGCATGATCCCGTTTTTCTCCAGCCGGGTATTAGATAACTATGTGCTAGTACGCCCCTACTGGATGCTCTGGGTTATGCTTGCCTGCTCAGTAGGTCACGGCATCTTACAAATACTCGACGCCTTACCGTATTTATGGTTGGTCGATTTCCCGCTGGCATTCTGCGCGTTATACCTATCATTCACCTGGGGATTCCTGCGCAGTTTTAGTGTTAGTTTACTCGCCGTACTACACATTTCATTTGCCTGGTTAAGCCTATCCATGCTGCTCTATGGCACACAAAGCTTAGTGTTATTTCTCAGTGATGACGGCATCATGCCCTTTGGCCTCGCACCCTTACACGCCCTAGCCATCGGCTATTTCGCCAGTATCGTGTTAGGCATGGCCTCACGCGTCACCATTGGCCACTCTGGCAGACCGTTAGTGTTGGACAACTTCACATGGTTACTATTCATCGGCTTTCAAGCAGCCGCTATTGCTAGAGTACTAGCAGACACCGTACCCGCCATGGCAAACTACACGAACCACTTCTACTTACTCGCCGGACTCATCTGGCTCGTATGTTTCGTTATCTGGACTGCGCGTTACGCACCTATTTTTTGGCGGGAACGGGTAGATAGCAAACCGGGCTAGTGTTTTTGTTAGGCACAAAAAAGCCCCGCTCTAGTCGGGGCTTTTCTAACTGCAAAACTAACGCTTATGCTTTTTTCTTTCTACGTAATAAAGTAAACCCAGCCAAGCCAAGCCCAAGTAAAGCCAAGCTGGACGGCTCGGGGACACTAGATGGCCCGAAATGGATGCTGGTATTTGCTAGGTCAAAGTCGCCTGAAGTAAATCTCTCATAGCGCGTCACAGTGTTTGAATACGAACCGCCTCCCGAGGAAAAATCAGTCTCTCCTGGATCAGCGCCACCAAGACCATCTGAGATGCCTACGAGGCCATCGGTCAAAGTCATTGCCCCGATGTCAATCCAGATTTCATCGCTGTCATTCAACGTGATGGAGAAATTATTGTTTCCAGTGCTAAAAAATTCAGGGACGCTTGACCAAGAGACTGTCATCTGTGTTGCGTCTCCGGTGGCGTCTACTGTGCCAGCAGAAGACGGATTCAAGTCATCCCAGGTACCAGCAATACGTGGCGGTGCGCCTAACATTTCATTTACACTTTCAGAAAAATCAGTATCGCCAGCTCCAAAGGTGATGTAACCATTAGAGCCGACATGAATGTCAGTGTAATTAATACCAAAGAAATTGAAGGTAAATCCAAGCGATACATTCACACTATCGTCATCACCTAGAGTCAAAAGTGTGGCATTAGACGTCCCGCAGACCAAAAGGGCCAAAGCGCCTACCAAATTAGTTATGTTTTTTCTCATATTCATATTTATCCTAATAAAATTATTTAGCAAATAGATATTATGCAATTATCATGCCAATATATATAAATCATTATTTTAATTGATAAAAGAAAAACTAACTGGACTTGACTTTTCAAATATGTAAAAAAATACGACAATCTTTTTTGCGTCAGTTTTTTCTGTCTTTTGATAAACGGGTATTGACACTGGCATACTTACCAAAAACATCTTGACCTAATTCCTAGGCTGACACCCTCCCCAAGCGCTCCGCTGGATTTTGCCGATAAAACAGCACAAGCTGTTCATAAATCTTTGGGAAATCATGTTTAACAACTAAGGGCGCTTCAAAAAACACTTCACTGAATACAGCAAAAAACTCTGCCGGGCTTTTTGATGCATAGGGATCTATCGTAGTTTTTTGTCCTCTGTTAACCCGTGCACAAAAACCAGCATAGGCTTTGCTGAAAATGTCGTGCCAAACTTGAGTGCTCATATTGGCGTGTAAAATGGGGAATCCATTCGCGCCTTGGTGGCGCATATCGAGTTTATGCGCGAATTCGTGGATGACGACATTATCACCGTACTTCGCGTCAACCCCCGCTGCATCTTGCCATGAGAGAATCACTGGCCCTGCAAGCCAAGCTTCGCCCGAAGCGATTTTATGAGCATGATGAACAACACCAAATTCATCCGCATAATCATAATCCAGGATGAACTTCCCAGGATAAACAATGATTTCCTCCCAGCCATCATAGTGCGCCACATCAAGTTCCAGAATCAGGATACAAGCTTGCACCGCAATTGTGACGCTCATTTCTTCGGTAATCTCTAGATCATGTGCGCCGAATATCGTTTTATCATGGAGAAACAGGATAACAAACTGGCGTAAACGCGTGGTTTCTTCCTTCGTTAACCCTTGAAGAGACTTCAGTTGTTTTAGTATCTTTAACCAAATAGCATCGGATATGGTTTCGCGCTTGAGAATACGATTACGTCGCCAGTTTTCTATGCGCCTAAATAAAAAAGTCATGCTCAAAAACCCAAATGTTTGGAATTTATTAGCATACACTTTCGACAAAGGAATGAATGCGCTATAGTGAATTCTGATAATTCAATTAATAATTAACAACAAGGAATGATTATGGCAAATTGGTTTGAAGACAACTCACAATATATTGGTCATACGCCAATGGTTCGCCTCAATCGCATCACTGATGGTGCGGCGGCATTGGTGCTGGCCAAAATCGAAGGACGCAACCCCGCCTATTCTGTTAAATGTCGTATTGGCGTTGCGATGATTGATGATGCAACCAGTAAAGGTTTGCTCGGCCCAGGAAAAGAAATTGTCGAACCAACCAGTGGTAACACGGGCATTGCATTGGCTTTTGTCGCAGCAGCGCGCGGTATTCCATTAACACTAACCATGCCAGAAACTATGAGCGTAGAACGACGGAAACTGTTGGTTGCAATGGGTGCAAAGCTCGAATTAACAGAAGGAGCGAAGGGTATGGGCGGCGCAATCGCCAAAGCGAAAGAAATCGTCGAATCAGACCCTAATCGCTATGTTTTACTGCAACAATTTTCCAATCCGGCCAATCCAGCTATTCACGAGAAAACAACCGGCCCAGAAATTTGGGACGACACCGATGGTGAAATAGACATTCTGGTTTCTGGTGTCGGCACGGGTGGCACCATTACGGGCGTTTCACGTTACATTAAAAACACAAGAGGCAAGGCCATCACCTCCATCGCTGTTGAGCCAACCGCCAGCCCAATTCTAACTCAGCATCGCGCTGGCAAACCACTCGCACCCGCACCACACAAGATTCAGGGTATTGGCGCTGGGTTTGTGCCAGACAATCTTGACATGTCTTTAGTCGATGAGATTGAGCAAGTGAGTAATGAAGATTCCGTACTTTATGCGCGCCGCCTAGCCAGTGAAGAAGGCATTCTTTCTGGCATATCCTGCGGCGCAGCAGTTGCTGCAGCAGTACGTCATGCCAAACGCCCAGAAAATGCTGGAAAAACCATTGTGGTGATTTTGCCGGACTCTGGTGAACGTTACCTGAGCACCATCCTATTTGAAGGTATGTTCGATGAAAAAGGATTTAAAATCTAGTGGTCAACACCAAACGCACCCGCGACCTCTTATCGAGGAGCACCAACCTAGATGTGAACAGCATTGTCGATGAGTTACGTAGCTTGCGTAACGCCTCACTGGAAAGTCGTCAACGCCATAACCGCCCACCCAAACTCCCCTCCCGGAAAATACTGGTAGGTGTGGCGGAAGGCTTAAGTGCCTCGTTATTTCCCAATCGTCTCGGCTCATCAGAACTGGCTGATGAAGGCATTGATCATTACGTTGGCCACACATTGAATGTCACTTTGCGTGAGCTAATGGTGCAAATTCAGCATGAATTACACTATAACTCAGGCCTGGTATTGCTGAGTGACGAGGACCGCCAACAATCGGTCGATATTACCCGTGCATTCGCCAAGCGCTTACCTAAAGTACGCACCTTGCTAGAAAGCGACATCATTGCGGCTTATGAAGGCGACCCGGCTGCTCGTAATGTAGATGAAGTATTGGTTTGCTATCCAGGCATCATGGCTATTACCCATTACCGGTTGGCACATGAATTACATAATCTTGGCGTACCACTGATTGCGCGCATGATCTCTGAAATCGCCCATTCTGTCACCGGCATTGAAATTCACCCCGGCGCACAAATTTCAGGTAGTTTCTTCATTGATCATGGCACAGGCGTGGTGATTGGAGAAACCGCCATCATCGGAAAAAACGTGCGTCTTTATCAAGCGGTAACGCTAGGAGCTAAACGTTTCCCAGTCGATGAAAATGGCGCGTTAGTCAAAGGCAACGTACGCCATCCCATCGTTGAAGACGATGTGGTGATCTATGCTGGCGCGACCATACTGGGTCGCATTACCATTGGCAGCGGTTCAACCATTGGCGGTAATGTCTGGCTAACCCACAGTGTGCCACCCCGCAGCAACATTTCTCAGCCGCAGTCCTGAAAAACCACTCAATATCGAACGTAAAGGCTCAACATGACCAGCACCAAAATAATCCTCACCCAAGAAGACGTAAAAAAAATTGCCACCAATGCAGATGCAGAAGCCAAACGTAATGACTGGCCTGTCGTCATCGCCATCGTCGATGACGGTGGTCACCTACTTCACCTGCAGCGAATGGACAACGTGCAATATGGCAGCGTCAATGTCGCCATAGAAAAAGCCCGCTCCGCCATCGCCTTCCGCCGCCCAACCAAAGTGCTGGAAAACAACATCACCGAAGGGCGGCTGCAATATTTGGGTTTACCGGGTGCATTGCCCGTTGAAGGTGGCTTACCAATTAGCGTGGACGGGCAGTTTGTGGGTGCGGTGGGTGTAAGTGGTGTCCGGTCACATCAGGATGCGCAGATTGCACAGTCTGGGGTTGATGCGTTGGGGTTGGGTGGTTGATTTAGTTTTATTTGGAAATCAACGAAACGGAATATCGAATGCAAAAAAGTAAAGAAGATTTATTGTTTGCTCTAAAAATAGAATGACCTCGGTAAAAAACGCCATATCAAGGAAGCGCTGTACATTGTTTTTGATCTTAAGTAGCACAAAGATATAAGGTATCTTTTGGCTAATTCTTCAAGCTCGATACAAATACAAAGCATGTCACCATAATGAATTCATGACTGGCAGCCATTTAGAAAATTAAGCCAGTTTAAACACAGCAAGTTGCAACAATAGTAACAAGCGCCAAAATTAGAAATGTTAGCCCCATGAAAACAATGCAAATGAAACGGCATAATTTGAGATTAAAAAGCTTAGTATGAAACAAAAAGAAAATCACATAGATAAACTCCTAACACTGCGGACACGACGGGAGTTTAGTGAGCAGACGACTGATTGGTACAAAAGCATTTCACTTCCAGACGCTAAGAGGCTTGCTCGGCACATCAATACATTAGAATCTATTGAGCACGTATTTCGCTTGGGCGTTATTCACACTTACACCAGCGATCTTCTAAATCCATGGCTTGATTTTCACGCGGCAATTCAAGGCCTGGAACTGCATACTTATCACGCCCCGTATGGCATGAACATCATGGAATCACAAGAAAACTCAGGCTTATTCGCCCATAAACCTGATTTAACATTGTTTTTACTAACACGCGAGGATCTACATCCCAGTCTTGCAAATCCTATTTCTGAATATAACGATGGCCAGCTACAACAAATACATGATGAAATAATTACACATTTAGCGAATATTCTTTCCAAATTCCGCACGAATATTTCAGGGCATTTTGTTCTAACTATACTTCCACGCATTCTGCCGGCGGCACTTGGACTCTTTGACGCTCAAGCAGATCGCTCCGAAGAGGCGTGGTGGGCTTCTTTAAAGGAAGCCATTGCAACTAAATTACGAAATACGATTGAATCTAGTATGTTTGTAGATCTAGACCAGATGCTTGCTACACTTGGCAGAAAACAATTTTTCGATCTACGCTATTGGTATACTTCACGATTCCCATTCACGCCACAAGCAGCAAACGAACTAGCTCGACGTACATTAAATCTAGCTGCAGTTCTTAAATACCCAAAAGCCAAAGTAATCGTGCTTGATGCTGACAACACCTTGTGGGGTGGAATCGTAGGAGAGGATGGTATCAATGGCATCTCTTTAGGGCCTGAATACCCAGGAAATACTTTTGTAGACTTTCAACATCGCCTGTTAGATTTCCAAAAAAGAGGTTTCATTCTTGCAATTTGCAGCAAAAATAATCCAGAAGATGTTCAAGATGTTTTAGACAATCACCCACATCAGGTCTTGCGTAAGCATCACTTTTCGGCACAACGAGTAAACTGGCTACCAAAACCAGAGAACCTTATTTCGCTAGCTGAAGAACTAAATTTAGGCCTAGAATCTTTTGTGTTTGTTGACGACAGTGACCATGAATGCAACATGGCTCTAAACCAACTGCCACAAGTACAAGTCATTCAAACACCTGCCAAGCCTGTTGAGATACCCGCCTGTTTAGAGCAAATTGCTCGATTAGAAATACTTTCCTTGACTCAAGAAGATCAACAAAAGACTCAACTATATCTGCAGGAAAATCAACGCAAAAACTTACAGAAGGAACTTGAAGCAGGCGGAAATGACATTCGCCAATATTTAGCATCACTTAATATGGAAATGAATATTAGTATAGATTCCACAGATAACATTAGTCGATTAGCTCAATTAACTCAAAAAACAAACCAGTTTAATTTAACTACTCGACGATATAGCGAGCAACAAATACGTCATTTCATAGAATCGGAGCAATGGACTGTCGCTTCTTTTTCTCTTTCTGACACATTTGGGTATAGCGGTATTGTTGGCCTTGCTCTATTTCATCACCTAAATACTTCGGAAACAGAAATTGATAGTTTTTTGATGTCTTGTCGTGTTATTGGGCGTCAAGCTGAAACAGCCTTTCTTGTTTTCATGCTAAATTACTTAGCCTCAAATAGCGTATCTAGCGTTGCTGCCGACTACCTACAAACCCATAAAAACAAGCTGGTTTCAGATTTTTATGATAATCACGATTTCCTATTGGAAAAAAATGGTCGCTACAAAAGAGATTTATCAGAATTCCAGCTCGACAAAGATTTATTTCCTCCGATTAAAGTTACCCATAAAACTGAGAAATAGCATATCTACACTTCTCAATAGATTAAAAGAGACCTAATAACCATGAATACACAAGACCAAGTAATGCAAACTATTGCAGAGACCCTAAATGTTCCACTTTCTACTATCAATAAAGATAGCGCTGCAGAAAATATGGATATTTGGGACTCCTTCGCTCAAGTTAATCTTATGATGGCACTTGAACAAACCTTCGACATTACCTTGGAAGTCGAAGACTTGATGAAGCTCAACTCAGTCACCTCAATTACCGACTTTATAGAAAGGAATTCCTAAAATCAGGCAGAACTATTTTTTACTATGAGTATGCTGCATACCTTATCAGATCTAGCATTAAGACATTTGCCTAAGCACTGGTTCTTAGCATTAAGAACGTTTTACTATGCCTCGCGTAGAAAGCTATCCCCAGTCAATCAACTTATACACGGCACATTTGATACTGTTTCGCTACGTAAACATCTTGAGCAGCGCTTAGATCCAAGCTTTGAAATACTCATGGTTCATAGCTCTATCAATCATATGTTGCCTTACTACAAAGGCACTGCTCTTGAATTAGTAAACATGCTAATTGATTTTTGCGGCCCTAAC
>JAJFJG010000044.1 GCA_021774265.1 Nitrosomonas sp. | reverse complement strand
ACTTATGATGAAGAAATACAGAATTTTGCCAATTGGTATTCCTATTACCGTTCACGTGTCTTATTAGCTCGTGCAGGTATCGGCAGAGCATTTTCAGCACAGGGCAACACAATGCGTGTAGGCTTTGCAGCCATTAATCAGGGCAACTCTACTATTGACGGAGCATCAACAGGGTCGGTTGTCAGTGGTGTAAGACAATTCACCGGTACAGACAGAACAAGTTTCTTTAATAATCTTTACGGACACACAATTCCAGCTGCTGGCACGCCGTTAAGAACTTCGATGCAACACATTGGTGATTACTTTAAACGAAATGACGACAGAGGTCCGTGGGGCGAAACACCCGGCACGAATGGGGGTACGCAGCATGCATGCCGCCAAAATTACAATATATTGATGACAGATGGTTATTGGAGCGGCTCTGACCCAGGGATTGGGAATTCTGATAATTCTTCTGGCTCCAGCATCATCAACGATTCTTCTCCCGCCACACCGCCAACTTACGCCTACACACCTGCATTGCCTTATTCCGATAGCTTTAGCGATACGCTGGCGGATGTTGCTATGCATTATTGGAAAAATGATCTGCGCACAGATATGCTCAACATAGTGCCGACCAATTCATCTGATCCAGCTTTCTGGCAACATATGGTCAACTTTACGGTGGGTTTGGGAGTCGATGGCACACTTGCTGCGATACCAACTGGAGCGGACGCATGGCCAGACCCAACCTCTAGTAATGCGGCAAAAATAGATGATCTCTGGCATGCTGCAGTCAACAGTCGTGGTGACTTTTTTAGCGCTGCAGATCCGGCTACCTTCGCTAATGCCCTGTCAAATGCATTGACAAGTATTATCGCACGTACGGGCTCAGCTTCTGCTGTGGCTGCAAACTCAAATTCACTAATTACAAACGGGCGTATATATCAAGCTAAATTTAATAGTGGTGATTGGACTGGGCAATTATTATCAATTCCCATTAATACCGCAGGCACATTAGGCGCTACCGAATGGAATGCCGGAGCCGTCTCACTTGCACCTGGCACAATTTCACCCGCCTCACGCGTCATTATCACTAAGAGTGGTAGTAATGGTGTCCCTTTTGAATACGCCAACCTGACAACCACCCAGAAAGCGCTATTGGATAAAAATATTGCGGGCACAGTCGATAACTGCGGGCTAGAACGAGTCGCATATATTCGTGGAAATGCTACTAATGAAGGTGCCGGCGGAACTTTTAATTGTGCAAGCACTAGTGCTATAAACACATTACGTAGCCGCTCTACAAGCAAACTTGGAGATATTGTCAATTCTGGACCTTTCTATGTCGGTCGACCCAATGCGGGACATTCCAATGTGGATCATTCTGGCTACGCTGCTTTTCGAACCACATTCAAGGACAGAATGCCAGTAGTTTATGTTGGATCAAACGACGGCATGCTACACGGTTTTAATGCCTGTATTTCTGGCGTCACACCTAGCTGTACCGCCGCTGATGAAGGTAAAGAAATCATTGCCTACGTACCTGACACTGTTTATGCAAATCTTAATAGGTTAAGTGACAAGGATTACAATGATAACCATCGATATTTTGTTGATAGTTCCCCCGTAGTAGCTGATGCTATCACCGGCACTACGCCTAGTTGGAAAAGTGTATTAATCGGCAGTCTTAATGGTGGCGGCAAAGGCTACTACGCATTGGATGTAACAGATCCAGCGAATTTTAGCGCAGCAAATGCTGCAAATATATTTCTCTGGGAGTTTACTGATTCCGACGATATTGACATGGGCTACAGTTACAATCTCCCCCCAATTAATTCACTTACCGGCCAAGCCAGCCAAATCGTAAAGATGGAAAATAATCAGTGGGCTGTAGTGGTCGGCAACGGTTATAACAGTATTGGCGGAAAAGCCGTGCTTTACGTGTTGTTTATAACAGGTGGAGAAGATGGGGCTTGGACAATTGGTAGTGATTATATCAAGCTGGTTGCTGATGCGGGAACAGGCAACGGCCTTTCTACACCAATGCCATTTGATACTGATGGTAATGGCTTGATTGATACAATCTACGCAGGGGATATCAAGGGTAATCTATGGAAATTTGACGTAACTTCCACTTCATCAGCAAACTGGGACATGGCTCTAAGTGGCTCCCCACTCTTTGTATCAGGCACCAGCAAACCCATTACTTCGCCACCTGTCGTCAGCCTCCACCCAGATGGCGGTCAATTAGTTCTATTTGGCACAGGAAAATATCTGGAAACGGGAGACACCACAAATACAAACACACAATCTATGTATGGCGTATGGGACCACAACTTGACAGGGTCTGTGACATTATCAGATTTAGTAGCGCAAGTCGTCACAGATGCTACGGTTAGAACTGCCACTCAAAACTCGGTGCCTTATTCTGCCACAATTAAAGGCTGGTATTTTAATCTACCGGTCAGTGGTGAAAGACTAACAGGCGTACCTGCATTAGAAGATGGTCTTTTTACATTCACTACGATTGTGCCGTCTACTTCTCCCTGTGATTTTGGAGGTAGAGGCTTTGTAAGTACGGTAGACTTCTTGACAGGGGCGATGCTCTCCATTCCAGCATTCGACATTAACAGGAATGGAGTTATCGCTCCTAATGATGGGCCATCAGCAGGCGTAGAAATTGGATTTGCAGTTGGTGGTGTCACACGGATTCGGGGCGATATAAATGATGTATTGATATCATCCACTGCCGATGGGTCTCTAGTGAAAACGCCTGCTACTAAAGGCTCTAAAGGTTTGCGTGGCCGAATTTCATGGCGAGAACTAATTCAGTAAAAATTCAATTTATAGAAGAAAAAAGATAGTAACAAATTAAATAGAGGCAAACTGAATTATGAAACTAAATACAAAAACCAATAAGCTAAACGGCTTTTCACTAATAGAATTAATGGTTACGGTTGCGATTATTGGCATTCTCGCTACGGTCGCCTTTCCTTCTTATCAAAATTACGTAATGCAATCAAATCGAGCTGTAGCAAAGGCAATACTTCTTGAGAATGCTCAGTTTATGGAGCAGTTTTATACAGAAAACAGTCGATATGATCAGACTGCCGGCGGAGCTGCTGTTGTACTACCTATTCTGCAATCGCCTAGACCTGGGGGCGGAGCCATCCAATACAACATCAGTTTGCAAGCTGTAGCAGTGAATACTTTTACGCTTCAAGCAATACCAGCCGGCTCAATGGTTGGAGATATCTGCGGAACATTTACCCTAACAAATACGAGTGTACAAGGCGCTGGTGGTACTGTTGCCGCCTGCTGGAATCGATAACTCAGATCTTCTAGAATATGCCGTCACTCTCGTACTTCGCGTTCAATCTCCTCGGCAGTCACATGACGAACATCCTTGCCTTTAACCATATAAACTACATATTCAGACATATTTTTAGCATGATCTCCAATACGTTCGATTGCCTTAGCTACAAAAAGAATTTCCAATGAAGTCGATATTTTTCGAGGATCTTCCATCATGAAAGTAATCAATTGACGCATGATGGAGCGAAACTCTTCGTCAACATGCTCATCCTGACGTACGATCAGTGCAGCTGTATTAAGATCCAATCGAGCAAACGAGTCAAGCGCTTTGTGCACCATATCCACTGCCATATTTGCCATATGCTTAATTTCTACAAAACGCGGCATATGCATACGATCAGCGGCGTAAATTAGTCTTGCCATACGTGCAATTTTTTCAGCTTCATCTCCAATACGCTCAAGATCCGTAATGGTTTTAATCACCATCATAATCATCCGTAAATCACTAGCAGTTGGCTGTCTACGTGCAATAATTTGATTACATATTTCGTCTATTGACACCTCCATTGCATTAACGCGATGATCATAGGAGATGACTTGCTCAATTAATTCCTCATCGCCATTAGTTAATGCCTCAATTGCGTGCTCAATTTGCTGCTCAACAAAGCCACCCATTTGAAGCACTCGTGTTCGTACCTCTTCAAGATCAGCATCAAATTGTTTGGAAATATGCTCTTTATTAATCATGGTATTTTTTAACCGCATAAAAATGTAAATAATCTAAAGGAATGCATGATTCATTTACAATTAAACTGTAATTGTTTTGACGCCGTTGTTAGTTCCCAAAAGCAAAGTATTAGCACCACGTTTTGCGAACAAACCGTTAGTCACAACGCCGGTCATTTGGTTCAGTTTTTCTTCTAGGTCGACTGGGTTCATAATTTTCCAGCCATGCACATCTAAAATGACATTCCCGTTATCAGTAGTGAATCCTTGACGCAAGGCAGGCTGTCCACCAAGTTGTGCAATCTCCCGCGCAACATGACTACGGGCCATTGGAATCACTTCAACCGGCAATGGAAAGTTTCCGAGCACATCAACGAGCTTACTTTGATCTACAAGACAAATAAATTTCTTCGCAACGGCAGCGACAATTTTCTCTCGAGTTAAAGCACCACCACCACCTTTAATCATATGTAGATGTTCGGTAATCTCATCGGCACCATCAACATAGACAGGTAAATCATCAACATCATTTAGGCTTAAAACTTCTATTCCATATCCTTTAAGGCGCTCTGCTGTCGCTTCAGAGCTTGCAACCGCACCTTCAATTTTTTGTTTAATTTTAGCTAATTCATCAATAAAATAATTTGCAGTTGAACCCGTCCCTACACCAACAATACAACCAAGTGGAATTTGCTCAATCGCGGCTCTTGCAACCGATTGCTTTTGTTCGTCTTGTGTCATTATATCCTTACATTAATTATACTTTACGCCTTATATCGTCAGAAAAGCGTTAACAAGTCATTAAACCATATTCATTTAACTACAGAGTATAACCCGGCATCTATTATTTTAAATAAATAACTTGAGGAAGAAAACGCTCTTTCTCTCGTTAGTAAATAAGGAACACACGCCTTAATAAGGTTAAGCATAATTTATTTGTATGACAATGATAACGTTAGATAATAACAAGGAGAAACCTGCTGTGCAATTAAATAAAATTTAAAGTGTAAAATACACACACCAAATAGAATTAAAATTATACGACCCACATCTTTCTGCATTAGTGCTATATACCATTACTTCAATATTTTTATGGCTAACATTAAACTTCTTCCCGAACTCCTAATTAATCAAATCGCTGCCGGCGAAGTTGTTGAACGCCCAGCTTCAGCACTCAAAGAAATACTGGAAAATTGTATTGATGCAAATTCAACCAAAATATCAATACAACTTACTCAAGGTGGCATCAAACTGATTCGTGTTACAGATAACGGCATTGGAATATCAAAGGATGAATTAGCTTTAGCACTCTCACGCCACACAACCAGCAAAATCAATACATTAGACGATTTAGAAAGCATCGAAAGCTTAGGTTTTCGTGGCGAAGCATTAGCAAGTATTGCTGCCGTTTCACGCATGTCCCTAGCCAGTTTTCACAAAGATAATCAGCATGCTTGGCAAGTATTGGTAACAGACGGGCGAATTTCACAACCAGAACCAACGACATTGACTGCTGGAACGACTATCAATATTAACGACCTATATTATAATATTCCAGCACGCCGTAAATTTTTAAAGACTGAAGCCACTGAATTCTCTCACTGCGAAGAAATCTTCAAGCGCATTGCATTATCACGATCTGAAATCGAATTCTCTTTCCAACATAATGGAAAAACTCGCCATCATTTAGATCAAGGCGATCTAGAACAACGCATCTCCGCAATTTTAGGCGACGAATTCAAACAGTCCGCCGTATTTGTTGATGAACAAACAGTGGATGTACGCTTATATGGCATGGCTGCATTGCCAGCCTATTCTCAGCCCACGCGTAAGGCCCAATACTTCTTTGTAAACGGGCGTTTTATCCGAGACAAATTAATTGCCCATGCATTACGTCAAGCCTATTGCGATGTATTACATCTGAATAGACACCCAGCTTTTGTTTTATTCCTAGAAACGGATCCCAAAGAGGTCGATATTAACGTTCACCCGACTAAAACCGAAGTCAGGTTTCGTAATTCCAGAACATTACATCAGTTTATTTACCATACCATTAATAAGCGTCTCGCTTCCCCTAGCCGAAGCACGGAGATTAGAGAGTTACACCAATCCGAACCAGAAAGAAAAAACACATATCCGAGTTATCCACAACAAAATAAGCTACCGTTTAATGCAGCCACTCAACCATCTTCATTTTACCAAACCTTATTTAAAACAAATACTCAAACACAGCCAACCCCTCTCGCAGATTTTTTTCCAGATACCCAAACCAAACCACAACCCCGAATTATTACTAATGAAGAACAGAAATTACCACTCCTGGGTTTTGCACTTGGTCAGCTCTGTGGCATATACATCCTAGCTCAGAATGAACGAGGTTTAATTATCGTAGACATGCATGCAGCTCATGAGCGCATAGTATATGAGAAGCTTAAAACAGCACTGAATAATAAGACGATTACAACGCAATCATTACTCATTCCAATAACATTTCAAGCTGACAGTTTAGATATAATCACCGTTGAGGAAAACAACAACACCTTAAGTAAGCTAGGCTTTGAAATAGCCGCACTGTCTCCGACGGTACTTATTATTCGTGCCGTACCTGTCATCCTACAACATGCAGATACCGTAAAATTAGTCTGTGATGTACTGAAGGAAATTCGTGAATTTGGTGCCAGCCAAGTATTGACGGAAAAACGTAATGAACTACTTTCAACAATGGCTTGCCATAGCGCAGTCAGAGCTAACAACTTACTGGACATTACTGAAATGAATGCCTTGTTACGTGAAATGGAAACAACCGAACGCGCCGATCAATGCAATCACGGCAGACCTACTTGGTATGAAATTAGCCTCGCTGAACTGGATAAAATGTTCATGCGCGGAAAATAACAGGCCTTTATTGTTCCAGGTCATTAGCTCGAAACTATGCACCTTATTGCGTAATGGTTGAGTTCTAAAATCTAAGAAGGCATTAGATTACGAGTTTTCTTTCTCTGAGCCAAACCAAGCAAGTTTTTGATGTAACTTCACCACATCACCCACAATAATTAACGTTGGCGGTGTTAAGTTTGCCGCAACTGTCAACTCTGGCAACGTCTGCAAGGTTCCAACCACCGTCTTTTGTTTTTGTGTCGTTCCCTGCTGAATAATTGCGGCAGGCATTGTTTCAGGCAAACCGTGCGCTATTAATTGCTGACACAAAACAGGCAAACCCAGTAAGCCCATATAAATCACGATGGTTTGACGAGGTCTCGCCAATGAGGACCAGTCTAGGTCAATGGTATTATTTTTCAGATGACCGGTCACAAAAATACATGACTGCGCATAATCTCGATGCGTCAGCGGTATGCCAGCATAAGACGCCACGCCCGAAGCAGCTGTAATACCCGGCACGACTTGAAACGAAACGTTATGAGCTGTTAACGTTTCAATTTCTTCACCGCCACGCCCAAAAATAAAGGGGTCACCACCTTTGAGCCGCAACACACGTTTACCTTCTTTTGCCAACCGAACCAATAAATTATTAATGGTTTCCTGTGGTAACGTATGCTTACTTCGTTCTTTACCTGCGTAGATACGAGAAGCATCACGACGCACCATATCTAAAATTTCCGGTGAAACGAGACGGTCATAAACAACCACATCTGATTGCTGCATGAGTCGCAAGGCACGAAAAGTCAGCAAATCAGGATTTCCTGGTCCTGCGCCCACTAAATAAACTTCGCCCTGTAGCGCCTCATCTTTCTCACTATGCAAAGTGCGCAATAAATAATCTTTTGCTGCTTTTTCTTTTCCTGCATGAACCATTTCAGCAAATGGCCCTTGTAACACCTTCTCCCAGAAATAGCGTCTTTTTTCTATATGCGTAAAATGTTGCTTCACCTGATCACGGAATTTACCTGCGATAGCTGTTAAACGTGCGTATGTTGCCGGTATTATCGTCTCTAGATTGGCTCGCAGTAATCTTGCCAATACGGGAGATTGACCACCACTGGAGATTGCAATCAACATAGGGGAACGATCAACAATGGACGGCATGATAAAAGAGCACAGGTCTGGGTTATCGACAACATTAACCGGAATATGTCGTTTCTTTGCAAACTCAGAAACCTGTTGATTCGTTACGTAATCATTCGTAGCTGCTATGACCAGAACAATGCCCTCCAAGCAATTAGGGCTAAAATGCTCTGCACAATGCAAAATCTCGCCTCGACTTAGAAGTACTTCCAGATTTTCATCAAGCTCTGGCGAGACAACTGATACTCGCGCACCCGCTTGTAGCAAAAGTTTTGTCTTGCGAGTCGCGACTTCACCACCACCAACAACAAGGCAATGTTGATTCTTGATATTAATAAAAATGGGCAAGTAATCCATTATTCCCTAAGCCAATCTTTTACTTTAAACAAACTTTAGAACCGCTGATTCATTAAAAGCTAAGTCATAAGACTTTCACCATCAACAGACCAGCGGCTCTTAAAATAATGAGCGATATTGTGCTTTTTATTAACCCACCCAAACAGCTTTCGTACTAAAGCTGCGCCTCATGTTTCATAACCTCTTCCAGATTCACACCAACTTCAGACTCATCAGTAAATACGGTGCCCACTTTTTTCTTACTCATGTTTTCTAAATTAAGATTATATATTTCAGATTTCAGCGGGAAATATTTGACTTCGGAAACCAATGCCGACGCATTTTTCATAAAAAAATGAACAAACTCTTTAATTTCTAGCCTATCAGTAGACTTGGCATCAACATAAATAAATATCGGGCGTGATAACGGCTGGTAGCTACCATCCTCTACTGTCGCCGCAGATGGAATCACGCCACCGCTACCACTATCGACGGCCACTGCGTGGACTTTTTTATTATTCTCGATGTAATAAGCATATCCAAAAAAGCCCAATGCAAACATATCACTAGCAACACCTTGCACTAAAACATTATCATCTTCAGATGCTGTAAAATCACCACGACTTGATTTTGCTTTGCCGACAATAGCCTCAGTAAAGTACTCAAACGTACCAGAGTCAGCTCCTGCGCCGTAGAGTTTCACTCTTTTGTCGGGCCAAGCAGGGTTAACTTGATTCCAATGCGTAATTTTACCTTGTGCCGCAGGTTCCCAAAATTTCTTCAGCTCTTCAACAGTGATTGTTTTACTCCATGTATTTCTTGGATTAACAACGACCGTCAAAGCATCAAAAGCAATTGGCATCTCAATATACTGCACGCCCGCCGCTTTACATGTTTCTCTTTCCAGTTGCGTGATTGGACGTGAGGCATTCACAATATCAGCCTCGCCTCGACAGAATCTTCTAAAACCACCACCCGTACCAGAAATACCAACAGTAACTCTAACGGCCCCTCTTTTAGCAATCTGAAAATCTTCGGCGACAGCTTCTGCAATAGGATAAACCGTACTAGACCCATCAATTCTTATCGTCGGGCTAGCAACAACATTACCCGCAGCACTGATGCACATGACAAGTATTGTCGTCACAACAACCGTCTTGAAGTTAAACGAATTTAACATTTAATTCTCCATTTTCATTATTATTGAGGTATCAATAGACATTCTAGAATTCATCATTTCTATACTTCGATTCTGAGTTTCGTCACATAATAAGGCAACAATGTTACAAAATTATGACAATATCAATTAAGATAATAACTGTCTTTGCTTTTGTAATATCAAGCAGTCGCGCTTTTTACAACACCAGCTATTTGTTCTGCCCAGTAACCAACTTTATCTTCGTCCTTACCCTCAACCATCACACGCACTAATGGCTCAGTCCCTGAGGCGCGAAGCAGAACGCGTCCATTACCATCAAGATCTTGATTGGCTTCTTGTAGTTTAGCCTGAATAGGATAGTTAGTTTGAAAATCAAATGCTTTTGGTATTTTTACATTGATTAGCCTTTGCGGAAAGAGCTGCACTTCCCCCATCGACTCAGCAAGTGTTTTATCAGTATCTCGCAGTGCGTGCAGTACTTGCAAGGCAGCAATAATTCCATCGCCTGTTGTGTGTTTATCGGCACAAATGATATGACCGGAACCTTCGCCACCAAGTTGCCAATTATTCTCCTGCAGTAATTTCAATACATAGCGATCACCCACGTTAGCACGTTTAAATGGGATACCCAGTTTCTGAAGGCTATTCTCAATAGCAAGATTAGTCATTAAGGTGCCGACAACACCACCTTTCAGTTGATTGGTCAGGAAACGATGTTTAGCAATGATATAAATCAATTGGTCGCCATCATATAAAACCCCCGCTTTATCAACCATCATGACACGATCGCCATCACCATCAAGCGCAATACCTAAATCTGCCCGGTTTTGTTTAACAGCCGTTTGCAGCGTTTCACAATAAGTTGCACCACACTCATGATTAATATTAAGACCATCAGGCTCAACTGCTATAGTTATCACTTCGGCACCAAGTTCATGCAACACATGACCCGCTATGTGATAGGTTGCCCCATGAGCGCAATCAACAACGATACGCAAACCACGAAGATCAAGGCGATAGGGAAAGGTGCTTTTACAAAACTCAATGTAACGCCCAGTGGCGTCTTTTATGCGCTCTACTTTACCCAATTGCGCAGATGGCATTGTTTCAATTGGCGCGTTTAAACCTGCCTCTATTTTATGCTCCATCTCATCCGGCAGCTTATTACCTTCTGACGAGAAAAATTTAACTCCATTATCTTCATACGAGTTATGTGATGCTGAAATCACAACACCGGCTTGTATTCTTAATGCGCGAATGAGATAAGCAATAGCAGGGGTTGGCATAGGGCCAGATAAAAGCACATCAACACCCGCAGCAGAAAAACCTGCTTCCATAGCTGATTCCATCATATACCCAGAAATCCGCGTATCCTTACCAATTAACACTGTTGGCCGCTCTCCCTTCATTAGATGCCAATCAGCTGCCGCAAACACTCTCCCAGCAGAGTACCCTAGATGCATTATAAACTCAGGGGTAATTGGCGCCACTCCGACACGCCCTCTTATACCATCCGTACCAAAATATTTTTTAGTCAATTTAAAATCCAAAAATGATAAACACAAAAAGAGTAACGGATCTACCGTAATTACTTACTGTTCAGCATCAATCATTGCATTGTAAACGGCAATGGCATCTTTAGTTGCTTTCACGTCATGCACGCGCAATATGTTTGCGCCTTTAACGGTCGCCAACAAGGCGGCAGCAACGCTTTCATGAACACGCAGACCCACTTCATTGCCTGTTATTGCTCCCAGCATAGATTTACGCGAAAGTCCCGCAAGTATTGGCACACCCAATTTCTTAAAATCACGGAGCCGGTTTAATAACTGCAAATTATGCGTTAAATTTTTTCCAAAACCAAATCCAGGATCAATAACTAACCGGTCTTTAGCTATTCCCGCAGCAAATGCAGCATCCATGCGCCGTTGCAAGAAACTCATGACATCGTCTACGACATCAATATATTGAGGATTTTTTTGCATATTACTTGGCTGGCCTTGCATGTGCATAAGACAAACCAACGTTTCATTATTGGCGACAGCCTCTAACGTACCCGGCGCACGTAATGCATTAACATCATTAACCATTGTCACTCCGGCGATTATTGCTTGCTGCATCACTTCTGGCTTGGACGTATCTATTGATGCGGGGAAATTCATTTTTACCAATGCTTGAATCACCGGTATTACACGACTAAGCTCTTCCTCCACACTGACGAAATCGCTACCAGGGCGAGTTGACTCACCACCAATATCCAATATATCAGCACCTTCTTCAATTAAAAGTTCGGCATGCTCTAACGCACGATCTGTTGAATGATAAAGACCGCCATCAGAAAAGGAATCGGGCGTTACGTTAATAACTCCCATAATGAGTGGGCGACAAGTGGAAGCGTCAGTAATTTGTCGCAATATAGACACAATAAAACTCTGTGAAGCTATGGAAGGAAGAAATTAACAGGATGCGATTATTTTATCGCATCCTGTTAATTAATTGTGTGCTAGTCAGCCGCCTCCTTGGCAACGCCATGAGGGGGAGCTTTTGGTTCGGCTGAGTCGTCTGAATTTTTTGAATCAGTCGAATCTATCGTTTCATCAGCACCTTCTTCAGGCGGCGTATCATCTTTGTTTGATGCCACCGTCTTAGGTGGCTTAGGCTCACGAGGCGGGAGACCTGCCATAATATCTTGAATTTGCTCCCTATCAATCGTTTCCCACTCTAATAAAGCCTTCGTCATGGCCTCAATCTTATCTTTGTTAGCTTCAATTAAATCCCGTGCTATTTTATATTGCTCATCGACAATACGCCGAACTTCAGCATCCAACTTTTGCATGGTCTGCTCACTCATGGTTTTATGAGTAGTGACAGAACGACCAAGAAAAACTTCGCCTTCATTTTCTCCATACACCATTGGCCCTAGCGCATCAGACATACCCCATTGAGTAACCATTTGTCGCGCTAAATCGGTGGCACGCTCAAAGTCATTGGAAGCACCCGTCGTCATTTGTTTCATGAAAACCTCTTCTGCAATACGTCCACCAAACATAACGGCAATTTTCTGCAGGATCTCTTCACGTTCCATACTAAAACGATCTTCCGTCGGCAATTGCATCGTGACACCCAATGCACGTCCACGAGGAATAATTGACACCTTGTGAACAGGATCCGTCTTGTCTAGAAGTTGCGCGACAACTGCATGACCCGATTCATGATAAGCTGTATTACGACGTTCATGTTCAGGCATAACGATTGAACGTCGTTCCGCACCCATAAAAATTTTGTCTTTAGCTTTCTCGAAATCATCCATATCTACCAAACGTTTGTCGCTACGCGCGGCAAATAGTGCGGCTTCATTAACTAAATTGGCTAGATCAGCACCCGACATGCCTGGTGTGCCGCGTGCCAGAATATCGGCCTTTACGTCAGGCGAAAGCGGCACTTTACGCATATGAACATTAAGTATCTGTTCACGACCACGAATATCAGGAAGTGGAACAGTAACTTGTCGATCAAAACGACCTGGTCGCAGCAAAGCTGGGTCAAGTACGTCAGGACGGTTAGTCGCTGCGATAACAATCACACCAGCAGCGCCTTCAAAACCATCCATTTCTACAAGCAATTGGTTAAGTGTCTGTTCACGTTCATCGTTACCACCACCAAGACCTGCACCACGTTGACGCCCCACCGCATCAATTTCATCAATAAAAATAATGCAAGGCGCATGTTTTTTTGCTTGCTCAAACATGTCTCGCACTCTAGATGCACCAACACCAACAAACATTTCAACAAAATCAGAACCGGAGATACTAAAGAATGGCACTTGCGCTTCTCCCGCAATCGCTCTTGCCAATAAAGTTTTACCTGTTCCGGGGCTTCCCACCATTAATACACCACGGGGGATACGACCACCCAATTTTTGGAATTTAGTTGGGTCGCGTAAAAACTCCACTAGCTCGGAAACTTCTTCTTTAGCCTCCTCGCAGCCAGCCACATCAGAAAAAGTAACTGGGTTAGTGTTTTTATCCAACATGCGCGCTTTACTTTTACCAAAAGAAAACGCGCCGCCACCCTTTCCACCGCCCTGCATCTGACGCATAAAGAAAATCCATACCGCGATTAACAATAACATCGGGAACCAAGAGACAAAAATGTTCATTAACATTGATGGCTCTTCTTCTGGCCTCGCTTCAACAATGACACCCGCTTTAAGCAGGTCGCTCACCAACCAAGGATCAGATGGTGAATAGGTCATGAACTGCCTGCCATCTGATTTGGTGCCTCGTAAGATACGCCCCTCGATAATAACCTTAGCAATTCTGCCTTGGTTCATTTCAGTAATAAACTGAGAATATTCCATCGATGTCTGCGATGGCTGACGTACACTAAATTGATTGAACACAGTCATAAGAACCAATGCAATCACTAGCCAAATGGCCATGTTTTTAATTAGATTATTCAAAATAACTCCTTGGTTTTTACCTTAACATGTCATTTTTTCATTTTAACTCTATTTAAAAAAATATAATAGAATGAATCAGATATGCTTTGTATTTAAAATTATATTTTTCCAGCGCGTATTTTTTATAAGTTATTTTATCGTCACGAAGATTTATTACTGTATTTATTATTTTTTCCCAAGTCCTAACAAATATAGCTCTTTACTGCGATCTCGTGACGCTTTTGGCTTGCGTATTATTACACGATCGAAGCCAGCGCGCATTGAAAGTAAGTATTGATCAAATTCATATCCTTGAAAAACTTTGACTAGAAAGCTTCCTCCAGGGTTCAATCGTTCGATAGAAAACTCCAAAGCTAAGTCAGCCAGATGCATGCTGCGCGCCTGATCACTTAACTTGATACCACTTACATTGGGGGACATATCTGAAATTACAAGATCTAATGTACGATTTTCTAATCGTATATTCAATTCATTTAAAATGCCGTCTTCTCTAAAATCACCTTGAATAAATTCCACACCTGTCATAGGCGTCATTTCCAGCAGATCTAATGCAACAATTTTTCCTTTCAGGCCAATTTTATTGGCAACAACTTGAGCCCAACTACCTGGCGACGCACCTAAGTCAACCACAGTCATACCTGGCTTGAACAATTTGTCTCGCTCATGAATTTCAAGCAACTTATAAGCAGCACGTGAACGATAACCATCTTTCTTTGCTTGTTTAACAAAAAAGTCATTGACATGCTCTTTCATCCAAGCATTGCTGGTTTTAGCTTGCTTCATCGCGTAGAATTAAGGGTTTCGCTTTATAAGAAATTTATGTTAACACTAACAAGTAAACGTCGTCGTGAGTTAAAAGCACTGGCTCATGACATTAATCCAGTTGTCATTATCGGGAAAATTGGGTTATCTGCCAGCATCATAAGTGAACTGGAAAGAGGATTATCAAGTCACGAGTTGATTAAAATTAAAATACAAATTGATGATCGAGAAGCAAGAAAAGAATTATTTGAGGAAATTTGCCAGCAACTTGGCGCAGCACCCGTACAACAGATAGGAAAAATACTCGTGATTTATCGTCCTAAATTAGACGCAGCGGACAAACCACCTGTTACTCCCACACCTAATAAGAAAAAAAATTGGCCTCGACGTACCAAACGTAGTTTTCAGTCTTAAAAACTAACCATACTAGATATATCTCACACCCAAAACCTCATACTCACGAATACCACCAGGCGCATGCACTTCCGCGACGTCGCCTTCCATTTTTCCAATGAGCGCACGTGCAATGGGCGAACTAATAGAAATCTTTCCTTCTTTTATGTTCGCTTCATCATCACCCACAATTTGGTAGGTTACCGCATCACCACTCTCCAACTCTTCTAAATCAATTGTCGCGCCAAAAACACACGCACCATCCGCATTAATTAATGCGGGGTTTATAATCTGCGCGTTAGATAGTTTGCTCTCTAAATCAGCTATGCGTCCTTCAATGAATCCTTGCTTCTCCTTAGCAGCATCATATTCCGCATTTTCAGAAAGATCGCCATGAGACCGAGCCTCAGCTATCGCAGCAATAACAGCCGGGCGATGTACACACTTCATTTCTTGCAATTCATTACGTAGCGCTTCCGCACCTACCACCGTCAATGGAATTGTACTCATAGTATTCCACCTTTCATATTTAAGTTCATATTATTTTGCACCTATATCCCAAGCACCTCATCTATGTATGAAGTTTTTGTAGATTATAAGCTTGCAATTCCTGTGTATTTGTCATGCCGACACAAGCAGCACGCGCACCTGCCAATGTTGTGTAATACGTAACCCTAGCTTCAAGCGCCGCATGACGAATAGAATAAGAATCATGAATCGCATTACGTTTATTTTCGACAGTATTGATAATTAAATCAATTTCTCCATTTTTAATCATATCCACAATGTGTGGACGGCCTTCTGCAACCTTATTAACCGTGACAACCTTTAAGCCCGCGTTCGACATCGCTCCAGCCGTACCCCGTGTAGCATAAATGGCGAAGCCAAGTTCTGCAAGATTTTGCGCAATTTCTATGGCATGCAGCTTATCCGCTTGGCGGACACTAATGAATATTTTTCCAGAATCAGGCAACCGAGTACCGGTTGCTAATTGCGATTTCACAAAAGCTTCAGCAAATGTTCTTCCAATACCCATTACTTCACCGGTAGATTTCATCTCAGGCCCAAGAATCGTATCAACACCAGCTAATTTAATAAACGGAAATACCGCTTCTTTTACCGAATAGAAAGCGGGAGTCGCTTCTTTAGTTATACCCTGCTGAACAAGTGACACCCCTGCCATACAACGTGCAGATATTTTAGCCAATTGCAAATTTGTGGCTTTAGAAACAAAAGGCACGGTCCGCGAGGCTCTGGGATTAACCTCCAAGACATATACCGTCTCATCTTGGATGGCAAACTGCACATTCATGAGCCCCACCACATTCAAAGCTCGCGCCATTGCACCCGTTTGTCGACGTAATTCATCCTGCATTTCCGGCAACAAATTAAAAGGCGGCAAAGAACATGCCGAATCACCTGAATGCACACCTGCTTGTTCAATATGCTCCATAATGCCGCCGATAAGCACCGTCTCACCATCATAAATCGCATCAATATCGACTTCTGTCGCATTATTAAGAAAATGATCCAATAAAACTGGCGAGTCGTTGGATACTTTCACTGCTTCGCGCATATAACGCTCTAAGTCACCCTGTTCGTGAACGATCTCCATTGCACGACCACCTAGTACATAACTCGGCCTTACAACTAGTGGATAACCAATTTCATTAGCTGCAGCAATTGCAGCCTCTGGATTACGCGCCGTACGGTTTGGTGGTTGCTTCAACCTTAACTGAATCAACATTTTCTGAAAACGCTCGCGATCTTCCGCACAATCAATCATATCAGGGCTTGTACCGATAATTGGCACCCCGTTGGCCGCAAGATCACGCGCCAATTTTAGTGGTGTTTGCCCACCATATTGCACGATAACACCGAATGGTTTTTCCACATCAACAATAGCCAACACATCTTCAAGCGTTAATGACTCAAAATATAAGCGATCTGAAATATCATAATCCGTTGAAACAGTTTCTGGGTTACAGTTAACCATAATGGTTTCAAAACCATCTTCGCGCAAAGCCAACGCGGCATGCACACAGCAATAATCAAACTCAATACCCTGACCAATTCGATTGGGACCACCACCTAATACAATGATTTTCTTTTTATCGGTAGGTAACGCCTCACACTCGTCCTCATAGGTGGAATACATATAAGCGGTATGTGTCGCAAATTCTGCCGCACATGTGTCCACACGCTTAAACACCGGCCGCAGGTTCATTTCATGGCGTTTAGCACGCACTGCCGCTTGATTCGTACTAAGTATTTTGGCCAAACGTCGATCAGAAAACCCGCTACGTTTTAATTTACGCAGCGCGTTAAAATCTATCGTATCCAGCGTTTTACTAACCAGTTTTTGTTCCTGCTTTACCAGGTCTTCAATTTGCGCCAAAAACCAAGGGTCAATGTGCGTGAGCTTATGAATCTCATCAGATGCCATATTGCAACGAAAAGCATCAGCAACATACCAAATACGCTCCGAACCAGGATTGCCCAACTCTGACTTAATGTTTTCAATACACGTCGATTTCTCATCAAAGCCATCGACGCCTGTCTCTAAACCACGCAAAGCTTTTTGCAATGACTCCTGAAAAGTTCGTCCTATCGCCATCACCTCACCCACAGATTTCATTTGAGTAGTGAGACGATCATTCGCTTGCGGGAATTTTTCAAAAGCAAAACGAGGAATTTTGGTAACGACATAATCTATTGTTGGCTCAAATGAGGCCGGCGTTATACCGCCAGTTATATCATTACCCAACTCATTCAAGGTATAGCCTACCGCCAATTTAGCCGCAATCTTTGCTATCGGAAAACCCGTTGCCTTTGAAGCTAAAGCTGAAGAGCGTGATACACGTGGATTCATTTCAATCACCAGCATACGACCATCTATCGGATTAATGGCAAACTGCACATTAGAACCACCAGTCTCTACGCCGATTTCACGCAACACCGCAATCGAGGCATTGCGCATCAATTGATATTCTTTGTCTGTCAGCGTTTGCGCGGGTGCAACTGTAATCGAATCGCCCGTATGAACACCCATAGGATCAAGATTCTCTATCGTGCAAATAATAATACAGTTATCCTGCTTATCACGGACGACCTCCATTTCAAATTCTTTCCAACCGATAACCGACTCTTCGATTAATAACTCTTTAGTCGGCGAAGCATCTAACCCACGCTCACAAATTTCTAGAAACTCCTCCCGGTTATAAGCAATACCGCCGCCACTACCTCCCATCGTAAAAGATGGGCGGATAATTGCAGGATAGCCTACCATGGCCTGCACCTGTATAGCCTCTTCGATACTATGGGCAACTGCTGAACGCGCCGAGGCAAGTCCTATTTGAGACATAGCTTTTTTAAATTTCTCGCGATCTTCTGCCTTATCAATGGCCTCACGTGAAGCACCAATTAATTCCACACCATATTTCTCTAATACACCATGCTTGGCTAAATCTAACGCGCAGTTCAGCGCCGTTTGTCCGCCCATGGTTGGCAATAGTGCTTCAGGACGTTCAATTTCAATGATTTTTTCTACCATTGACCAAGTAATTGGCTCGATATACGTCGCATCAGCCACTTCCGGGTCAGTCATAATGGTCGCCGGATTGGAATTAACCAAAACAATGCGATAACCTTCCTCACGCAATGCTTTACAAGCTTGCACACCAGAATAGTCAAACTCACAAGCTTGACCTATAATAATAGGACCTGCACCGATGATGAGGATGGATTTTATGTCGGTACGTTTAGGCAAATTTTTCTAACCGAATGATTTCAATTATTATTTGTATTCTTTCATCATATCAATGAATCGATCAAACAAATAATCTGCTTCTGATGGCCCTGGACTCGCTTCAGGGTGACCTTGAAAACAGAATGCAGGGCGGTCAGTTAACTCAAACCCCTGTAAACTACCATCAAATAATGATAGGTGTGTCACACGCGCATTCATTGGCAAGGTATCAACATCCACTGCAAAGCCATGGTTCTGACTAGTAATAATGACCTGCCCACTATTAACATCTTGCACCGGATGATTTGTGCCATGATGACCAAATTTCATTTTTATGGTTCGCGCACCGTTAGCCAACCCCAGCAGTTGATGACCCAAACAAATACCAAAAACAGGAATTTTATTATCAAGAAACACTTTAGTTGCAGCTATCGCATAGTCGCAAGGCTCTGGATCACCCGGCCCATTGGATAAAAACACACCGTTAGGCTTTGATGCCAAAATAACTTTAGCCGCTGTTTGTGCCGGATAAACTGTAACATGGCAGCCACGCTGCGCTAATTTGCGCAATATATTACGTTTGATACCAAAATCAAGCGCAGCCACTTTGAAGGAAGGATTTTTTAGCGTCTGATAGCCTTGCCCCAGCGTCCACTCACCTTCAGACCATTCATAAGGCTGATCACAACATACTGTTTTTGCCAAATCCATACCTTTCAGTCCAGGGAATGCTTTGACAGCTCGTAACGCCTCAATTTCATCAATTTTCCCTGCCATGATGCAACCTGACTGCGCGCCTTTCTCCCGCAAAATACGCGTCAGCCTACGCGTATCAATATCAGCAATGCCAACTATACTGTGATTTTTAAGGTATTCAGATAGTGTTTGGGTCTTTCGCCAGTTGCTTGAAACCAAAGGCAAGTCTCGAATCACTAGCCCAGCCACAAAAACTTTACCAGAATTATCCGACTCGACATCCTCTGTATTTATACCCGTATTACCGATATGCGGATAAGTCAGCGTAACAATTTGCTGGTAGTAAGACGGGTCCGTAAGAATTTCCTGATAACCCGTCATCGCCGTATTAAAAGCAACTTCACCAACATTAACCCCTTCAGCGCCAATAGATATGCCACGAAAAATAGTGCCATCGGCTAGAGCGAGGATGGCTTCCGGGCGTTGTGACACAGATGACTCCTTATTTTAGATACAAAATAGTTAAGTGAATAAAAAAGGTAAAGCGCTGGTTACGTATTACACCCTCGCTTTTGTAGCGAGCAAATTATACGTGAAAACAAATTACGTTTCCACGAAAAGCCGCTTAACAATACCTAAACATCATAGAGGGAAGAATACAACCTATAATTAACTAGGTTTTATAAGAAAACTTTTCAAGCAAAAGGTAATAATAACAAGACTTGCATTTAACATAAGAGACCAACTTCATCTGTCTGTTTTAAAAGTACTAATCAGAACACACAAGATAACGCTCTTTTTTTTCTTGTTATGCTTTGTCGTTATTATTGTTGTTTTTGGGAGGCAATCGTTGATGGCCATGCTTGACCAAGTACGTACGGCTTGCTATAAGTTCATCTGCAGGAGCTGCTTGTGACTTGATTACCAATAACTTAAAAGGGGAATTATATGAACAAATCCGAACTTATCGACGCGATTGCAAAATCTGCTGACATTTCCAAAGCTGCGGCCGGAAGTGCACTGGATGGCACATTGTCAGCCATTAAATCTGCACTCAAAAAGAACGAGACTGTAACTTTGGTCGGATTCGGCACCTTTAAAGTAGGTGAACGCGCAGCTCGTACAGGACGCAATCCTCGCACGGGTGCTGCAATTAAAATCAAAGCAGCAAAAGTTCCTAAATTCAGTGCTGGTAAAGCGCTCAAAGATGCAGTAAACTAGCGCCCATCTGATCAGGGGTGCTTAGCTCAGATGGTAGAGCGTCGCCCTTACAAGGCGAATGTCGGCGGTTCGATCCCGTCAGCACCCACCAGTTCATCTGGCTTTGGAGTGGTAGTTCAGTTGGTTAGAATACCGGCCTGTCACGCCGGGGGTCGCGGGTTCGAGTCCCGTCCACTCCGCCAACCGTATTAAAAGAGGGTGAACAATAGTTCGCCCTTTTTAATTTTTAACTTACTAATTTATTTCACCCTACGGGATTACAAATAGTGTTTGATTTTGTCAACCGAAAAAAACGCGTCGTCCAAGTAATTATGGGTTTGGCGGTATTACCGTTTTTATTTTGGGGCGTTGAATCATATCGCCAAGATGGTGGAGAAAGTGTCATCGCAGATGTTGAAGGAGAAAAAATTCATCGACGCGAATTTGACCAGGCATTACGCGACCATCAAGATAGAATGCGTTCTATGTTAGGCGCAAATATCGATGTTGCCATCTTAGATAATCCTGAACTGAAATCCTCAGTTTTAGATAGATTAATTCAACAACGTCTATTAAGACTCGAATCCATTAACATGGGGATGACCGTATTAGACTCGCAGCTCGTTAGAGCTATAAGTGACATTCCCGATTTTCAGCAAGAAGGGCAATTTTCTAATCAGCGCTATGAAGAAGTGCTATCGCGCTCTCAAATGAACCCCTTAATGTTTGAATCGCGGATGCGTGATGAAATAATGCTGCAACAATTACTTGACGCATACACAGACAATGGGTTTGTCTCTAATACGGTGGCTAAAAAAGTCATGTATTTGAGTGAGGTGGAACGCGATGTGAACTTGGCAGAAATTCAACCTGATCAGTTTTTATCGCAGATAAACCCAAGCGAAAAAGAAATAACGGATTACTTTGAGAGCCACCAGGTAGATTTTCATTTGCCTGAGCGAGCCCGTGTTGAATATGTCGTCCTAACACTCGATAGTTTAGCTGAAAAACAAGTGGTTAATGACGACGAAATTAGCGAATATTTCGAAGAATACAAGCATAACTTTGAACAAGCGGAAGAACGGCAAGCAAGCCATATACTGCTCAGCATTACTGACACAGCAACGATTGAAGAAAAAGCGGCAATCAATGAAAAAGCAATGAACTTGCTAGAACAGATTAAACAAACACCAGAGCGTTTTGCTGAATTTGCTGCAGAGCATTCAGATGACCCAGGTTCAGCAACTCAAGGAGGTGATTTGGGATTCTTTGGTCGCGGTGTGATGGTAAAAACATTTGAGGATGAGATCTTTCAGATGCAGCTTGATGAAATTCGCGGTCCAGTTGAAACAGATTTTGGTTTACACATTATTAAACTCACCGGCATTAAAGAAGCTAAAATAGCTGATTTATCTGAGGTTAAACAACAGATTAAACAGGATTTACAGAAATACAAAGCGGGCGCTATTTTTGGTGAGATCGCTGAAGATTTCAGTAATACTGTTTATGAACAAAGTGATACGTTACAGTATGCTGCTGAAGAATTTGAGTTAACACTGCATCAGAGTGACTGGATCGATATTCGATCAACGAAACCCGAGATACTTGCTAACGAGCGGCTTCTCAATGCGGTATTTTCTGATGACACAGTTAAAGACAAGCGCAACACAGATGCGATTGAAGTCAAGCAAGATACGCTTGTCTCCGCAAGAATATTGGATCATAGAATTGCATCGACACAATCATTAACATTAGTAAAAGATGAAATCTTTGAGCGTCTGAAGGGCCTACAAGCCGCTGAAATGGCTATTAAAGATGGCGAGAATAAATTAGCGCAATTACAATCTGGCGCGGATGATCTTGTAGCATGGGGAGAATCAAAACAAATCTCATATTTACAACCACAAGACCTAGACACACCTATCTTGCAAGCAGTGTTTAAAGCGCCACTAACAAAATTACCTGCTTATGTAGGTATCGCCAACCCGCAAGGAAGCTATTCATTAGTGCGTATTAATCGCTCAATTGAACCTGAAGTTAATATGGCGGATGATGCGGCTAAGCATAAAAGTTTAAGCCAACAATTACAGCAAATGATTAACCAAGAAGAAATGTCTTCTTATTTTGCTGAGTTACGTAAGCGCTATGATGTCACTATCATGCAACAAAGCATAGATTATTAAACGAAGAAACACAGATGCACTATATCGTTCAAAGAAATAGTGCATCTCCCTGCTTAAAAAGACACAACCCATTTTTACTATGCTTGATTATCGTTATCCGGGTGAACAAGATAAATCAGTAGGGTACTAAAAATCACAACCAGACGAAAAGCTGCTTGTTGGCCATTGGCAACCTCTGATTGCCACATCATAAACCACTCACCACCAATGGTTATAAACCCCGTAAACCACAGAACAACCCCCACAGCTAAACCCACGACGGCCATTCCCTTCGCCTGATTGAAACGATCAGAATCCTTTCTAGATAAATAAAGACGGAATCCGCCAACCCAACAAAACAGAGCAATAACGGCCTCCATAAGAATAATCAAACAAAAAATAAAGTGATGAGTAACAGTTGAATCTATTGCACGCCACATACTCTTATTATCTGGAAACGTCGTATCCATTTTAAGGACATGGCTGACAATTTTATAATTTGAATCATAGTCAGAAAAATTACTAAATGCTGCTAATGAGGCAAATAACGCTATCGCCCAAATAAATACTACTTTTGAAATTTTTATACACACTTTTTATTTTAAAATAAATTTGCTCCGCAAGCGCTACGCTAACTTCAAGAACACAAATCTATAATGCTCCCTATGGAAAACCACGGAAAATTGCAAATTCAACATTTAACTGATGTTCTATTCCGCGTCACTCTCTTCAGTCATTTGTTGAATACCCGCCAATAACCACACAGAATCAGCATCTTTGAGGTCTTTCTGAACATGCCAAATTTCATCAAAATCTTCCGGCGCAACATTCAATCCATCACGTAATTGACCACTAAAGCGTACACTCGCAACCGCTAAATCTTCTGTCGTTTCTACATTTAACAAATCCGCATCAATAGACATCACCTCAGTCTTTTTTTGATTCAAACCATGCTCTTTAATTTGCATACTGATTTCAGCAAGCATTTCTGATGTTGTATATTCACGAATATCATTAAGATCTCCCGCATCATGCGCGGCTTGAAGGCGAATAAATGAAACCTTCGCATTGCGCAAAAATGGAGCCACTTTGAAATCTGCTGGAATATTTACAGGGGCTTTAAATGGCCCGTTCGCTGTCGTTGTATCCAACGATCGTATGGCTGGTGTGTTCACACTTTCATTCGCATTCAAGCCAGAGAATTGCATAGGTCTAGACGGCACGGCTGACTGAGGCCTCCGCATCATACGCATCACAAAAAAAACCACACCTATTATTATGGCCAGCATTAATATATCCATCATATTAAGCCCTTCAAATGCGCCGCCCATAAATAGCGCCGCCAATAAACCGCCAGCCGCTAAACCCGCTAGCGCCCCACCCCATTTACTACCGCCCGCTGGTGATGGCGTAGAGGCCGGTGGTTGTGCTGGCCGAGGCGCTGTTTGTTGGTTTAGGGAACGCTGCTTACCAAAACTCTTTCCTCCCCCCATACGTCGGGCTTCAGCATCAAAAGCAACTAACCCAGTACTAAATATGACCAAGGTTAGAAGGGTGAATATTCTCTTCACTGCGATCTCCTCATATATATGGAATTTACGATTCCATCATAAAATATGAGAGTATAGCATTACACCCAAACTCATTTAGTAGGCAAGACAGTCCCCAGAGATCCGGCCAAACAAATAGAATAACTCAAGATTAACCCAAACATTATGACCAACAAATCGAGAAGACAACTGCTTAAGCTAGGTGCATTAGTTAGCCTCATTGGAACAACTGTAACCGGATGCCGCATTAACGGTTTACTGAAAACTCCGACACCAACTGAGGTGAAAGGGCCATTTTATCCAGTAGAAGACCAAAAGGATAAAGATTTTGATTTGACCAGAATTGATGGCCGAGAAGGCGTCGCAGATGGTAAGCACATCATTATCTTGGGTCATATTACCGACATTGAAAACAAGCCAGTGGCAGATGCGGCCATTGAAATTTGGCAAGCCAATGCACGAGGGCGCTACAACCATCCGCTTGACCGAAACCCCCAACAACTGGACCAGAATTTCCAAGGCTGGGCAATAATTGCCAGCGAAGAAGATGGGAGTTTTCGCTTCAAAACGGTCATGCCTGGTGCATATCCTGCATCAGAAAGCTGGACACGACCGCCACACATTCATTTCAAAGTCTCCAAGCCCGGTTATACCACACTCATTACACAAATGTATTTTCCAGGTGAGCAACTTAACAAAACCGACTTACTGTTGAGCCATAAAAATGCTTTGGAACGACCGCAAATGATAGCCAAACCTGTTAGCGATGAGAAAGAAATAGCAGTTTACGAGTACAATATCGTTTTGGCTGAAATATAACGCCACAATCATTTTAAATTTAACTTAATACTTTTTTGACATCATGACATCTAAACATTGCCCACTACTTATCCTTGGTTCCGGCCCCGCTGGCTATACCGCTGCTGTCTATGCCGCCCGTGCGAATTTGAATCCGGT
>JAJFJG010000043.1 GCA_021774265.1 Nitrosomonas sp. | reverse complement strand
TGGTTTTGTAGGCGAATTTATGGTCATCATGGGTAGCGTGAAAGTAAGTTTCTGGTATGCATTTCTTGCAGCAACGACACTTATTTTCGGCGCAGCATATACTTTGTGGATGTACAAACGTGTCATATTTGGCGATATCGCAAATTCAGCAGTTGAAGGTTTAAAGGACGTTAATAAACGAGAATTTGCCATACTGGCTATATTAGCTATTGCTGTTATATGGCTTGGCGTGTATCCATTCCCATTGACTGAAGTCATGCATGCAACAGTAGATGATCTGTTAGCGCATGTCGCACAAAGCAAACTATAATTAAATATCGAGATAACCACTGTCTCAATATGAGGAATATTGATTAATGAATATCCAGCCACCTGATTTAACTTCTGCCTATCCCGAGATATTTCTACTTGTGATGGTCTGTGTGGTGATGCTTGCTGATCTAGTTGCAGGCGATAAGAAACGATACGTTGCCTATTATTTGTCGCATTTTTCTTTACTAGGCTGTGCTTTCCTTACATTTACATCGTTCTCATCTGAAACGACCTATACCTTTTCTGGTATGTTTGTTGATGATGCCATGTCAGACATTCTGAAATTGATGGTCTATGGAACCGTAGCTTCTGTTCTTGTTTATTCTCGTGACTATATCAGTTTGAGAAATATGTACACCGGCGAGTTTTTTAGTCTAGTTTTGTTTGCTACGCTTGGCATGATGGTGATGATTTCCGCTAGTCATTTCCTCACACTTTATATTGGACTTGAATTACTTTCACTATCACTTTATGCATTGGTTGCATTACGTCGGAATACAGTTACCGCAACTGAAGCAGCGATGAAGTTTTTCGTGCTGGGTGCTTTAGCTTCTGGTTTTTTACTGTATGGTATGTCCATGGTTTATGGCGCCACAGGTTCACTGCATGTTGCTGCTGTTTCTGAAGCCATCAAGAGTGGTGTAATAAGTCATGAGGTGCTTGTTATTGGCCTAGTGTTTATTGTTGCAGGACTAAGCTTTAAGCTGAGTGCAGCTCCATTTCATATGTGGGTACCGGATGTTTATGAAGGCTCGCCAACTGCAGTAACCCTATTTATAGGTTCAGCACCCAAGTTAGCTGCATTCGGTTTTGTTATGCGTCTGCTTGTCGAAGGCATGGGTGAAATGGTTGATGATTGGCAAGGAATGCTTGTTATTCTCGCTGTTATGTCTATGGCGATTGGTAATATTGCTGCAATTGCACAAACGAACATCAAACGTATGTTGGCCTATTCAACTATATCGCATATGGGATTTTTGATATTAGGCTTAATTAGTGCTGATACCAATGGTTATAGCTCAGCCATGTTTTATACGTTTGCCTATGTTCTAATGACACTTGGCACTTTTGCCATCATATTGCTGCTTTCACGTGATGGATTTGAAGCAGACAATATTGATGACTTTAAAGGACTCAGTAAAAGAAATCCGTGGTATGCATTTATTACGCTGGTCATGATGCTGTCAATGGCAGGCATTCCACCGATGATTGGCTTCTATGCTAAGCTGTCAGTATTACAAGCGGTTCTTGCCGCAGGGTTTGTTTGGGTGGCGATTGTTGCTGTTTTATTGTCAGTTATTGGCGCTTTTTATTACTTACGTATCATAAAACTGATGTATTTTGACGACCCAGTTAGTGACGCGCCAATTACTCCGAGCATTGATGTTAAGGTGCTTGTTTCAGTGAATGGATTGGCAGTTATTGCATTTGGTTTGTTCCCGCAGAGTTTGATGGCGTTGAGTTTGTTTGCTATTGAACATTCAATGTAAGAGTTTCTTCATTAGACTGACTCGGGTAAACCTTAAACTTGACATCTTAGGATTCAGTTAGATTACCAAAATTTCTGGCAAGTTAGATCTCGCAGACATTAATTATTTCTCTTATTCAGAAACCTAACATCGCAATGCTGTTGATAAACTATCCTGTAAACCATTCACAAGATGTCTGATCTCTGCGTTTCAGTACTTGTCAATAGAACACACCATTGTCTGCGGTACTGAGTACTGCGCCGAAGCGTCTTGTGAACGCCGTAACCCATAATATAAATTGAAGGAAACATGCTTGCTAAGCCTTCTTGTTTTTGGTGTATGGCAGGATTTCTGTTTTAGTGATGAACAAATCTTATTGCTCATCATCGGCATTAGTTTTTTCTAATGTTTCGTTGAAACTTTACCTTAAATTCCTTTCACTTCTTTTGTAGTGATTTCAATTAAATAGCCTTCAGACCAGTATTTTAATCCAAATTAATACTCTATTTTATCTAGTGACAATTGTTATGTTCCAATAGTTTTAAAGTTATTTTTTGCTTGATTAGTGCTGTTCATACTGAGTTAACTTGAAATTCAATAAATCATCCTTATTATCTATCTGATTTAACCATGGAGAGAACTGTGCCAAAAGAAACAAATAAAGAACAAATGAACTTCCAAACTGAAGCAAAACAACTGTTGAAATTGATGATTCACTCTTTGTACAGTAACAAGGAGATATTCCTACGTGAATTGATATCTAATGCATCAGATGCTTCGGACAAATTGAGATTTGAATCATTAACTGATGGGGCGTTGTATGAGGATGATTCTGAGTTAAAGATTCTTGTGAGTTATGACTCTGCAGAGCGAACGATTACTATTACAGACAATGGTATTGGAATGTCACGTCAAGAGGTGATAGACCATATCGGTACAATTGCTAAATCGGGTACACGTGAATTCTTTGATTCGTTGACGGGTGATCAGGTAAAAGATGCCAATCTCATCGGTCAGTTTGGTGTTGGTTTTTATTCTGCTTTTATTATCGCAGATAAAGTAACGTTGTTTACGCGTCGTGCAGGACTGACTGCTGAGCATGGCGTATGTTGGGAATCAATCGGTGAAGGTGATTTTACATTAGAGACTGTTACAAAAGAAAAACGTGGCACTGAAATAACCCTTCATTTGCGTGAGGGTGAAGATGAGCTGCTGAATGGAATGCGTCTGCGTGGGATAATCCGAAAGTATTCGGATCACATTACCTTGCCAATTGAAATGAAGAAAGAAGAGTGGTCTCAGGAAGAGAATAAGACACTTGTTTCAGATGAATTAGAATCAATCAATCAAGCAAATGCGTTGTGGGCAAGACCAAAGAGCGATATTACGCAAGAACAATATAACGAATTTTATAAGCATGTATCACATGACTTTGAAGCGCCACTAACTTATTTACATGCGAAAGTTGAAGGTAAACAGGAATATACACAGTTACTTTATATTCCTGCGCGTGCACCATTTGATATGTTTGATCGTGAACACCGCCATGGCATCAAACTGTATGTGCAACGCGTATTTATCATGGAAGATGCGGAGAAGTTACTGCCAAACTACCTTCGGTTTGTAAGGGGCGTTATAGATTCTAATAATTTACCTTTAAATGTGTCTCGTGAAATATTACAAGAATCAAAAGATATCGATACGATACGAGCAGGTACCGTTAAGAAAGTACTTGGACTTATTGAGAGTTTGTCTAAGAGCGAAGATGATGAGGGTAAAGATAAGTACAAAACTTTCTGGCGCGAGTTTGGTTCGGTTCTAAAAGAAGGGGTAGGTGAAGATTTTGCTAATCGAGAACGTATCGCAAAATTGCTTCGGTTTATTTCAACGCATGATGAGTCTGATGAGCCCTCAGTTTCTTTGGCTGATTATGTCGGACGTATGAAGGAAGGCCAGGATAAGATTTATTTTGTTACTGCAGATAGCTTAAACGCAGCAAAGAGTAGCCCTCATTTAGAAGTTTTCCGTAAGAAGGGAATCGAAGTTCTCCTGTTGTGTGAACGAGTCGATGAGTGGTTGGCTTCAAACCTTAATGAATTTGATGGTAAGCCTTTGCAGTCAGTAGCAAAAGGAAGCCTTGATCTGGGCGACTTAGAAGATGAAGCAGAAAAAGAAGAAAGAGAAAAGGAATCTGGAGAACTACAGCCATTGACTGAGAAAATGCAAGAGGTTTTAGGTGAGCGCGTAAAAGAGGTGCGTATTACCTTACGATTAACCGAATCACCCGCTTGCTTGGTAGCTGATACCCATGATATGGGTGGGAATCTAGAGCGGTTACTTAAATCAGCAGGTCAGCAGGTTAATCATGCAAAACCAATCTTAGAAATCAACCCACATCACCCAATAGTTAAGGGCCTAAATATTGATGATGAACGGTTTGAAGACTGGAGTAATCTGTTGTTTGATCAAGCGCTATTGGCTGAAGGTGGCCAGCTAGATAATCCGGCAGTTTTTGTTAAGCGACTTAACGAACTACTATTATTGTCAAAAATGATGTGAGAGATACCACATATTTAATTTATTGTTACAGGTAAATTGTTTCAGCGGAAGAAATTCTCGGGAGCTTTCTCCCGAGATAAAGTAGTTAATTTCTCGTTTGGTCGAAGGCCAACCCTGATTAGGGTAGGTTTATTTACTTGTGATTGAGTAGTTGGTTAAAAGAAATTTTAAGGTGTGACAATTCACCACATATCTATTATTCTTTTTATTAGTTATAATTGAATCTAATCGTTTGGTATATTAACCTTTGTTTTGAATATGGTTTTAGCTACTCAATAGCCAAATATTATTTAAAATCAACTAGTCATTTAACTAAGCGTTATCGTGAGAAAAATTGATATTTCTGCAAATGGTGAAACAGAAGATAATTTTCATGCAAAGTTTGCTACTCCATTTGCGGTTATAGGTGTGCGTACAGAGGATGAATGGCTGGTAGATATAGATTATCTGCCGCTCGATACTTCCGAACTTATGCCGCAGAATGAGCTTGCAAGTGAGGTGTGTGACCAATTACAGGAGTACCTTACAAATTCAGATTATGAGTTTAATCTAGCGCTGCATATTCGAGGCACTCCATTTCAGCGGCGTGTATGGCAAGCTATTAAGGCGATACCATGTGGCCAAACTAATAGCTATGCTGCTATTGCAAAACAATTACACACATCACCCAGAGCAGTGGGGGGGGCATGTGGTGCAAATAACATACCCATAATTATCCCTTGCCATCGTGTTATAACTAAAAATAGTGGATTAGGGGGGTTTATGAATGCAAATGATGGGCAACCTTTATTGATTAAACGTTGGTTATTACGTCATGAGGGTGCAAATGCCTAATGTGAATTTGTTGGATGAGTTTTCTGATACCTTGTGGCTAGAAGATGGGTTGTCGCATAATACGCTTGAGAGCTATCGTAATGACCTGCGTCAATTTGGTAATTGGTTGATAGAGCATCAAAAAAGTGGGGGAGAGCTTATTAAAGCAACACATGCAGACTTGCTTGAATTCCTCGCTCATCGTGTAGAGTCTAGAGTTAAAGCTAGCACAGCGAGTCGTGAAGTGTCTAGTCTAAAACGTTTTTATCGTTTTTTATTGAGACAAGGGCGAATTCATACTGATCCTAGTCTAAATATTTCGACGCCAAAGATTTTACGTCACCTGCCTGTTACCTTGAATGAGAATGATGTTGAATTATTACTTGCTGCACCAGATATAAATCAGCCATTAGGTGTACGTGATCGCGCAATGTTAGAAGTGCTTTATGCCAGCGGGTTACGAGTGTCTGAATTAGTAAACCTGAAAACATCGCAACTCAGTGAAGATATGGGGGTGGTGCATGTGCGCGGAAAGGGCGATAAGGAGCGACTTGCCCCCATGGGTGAAGTGGCTCTGGAGTGGGTCCATCGCTACAATAAGCAGGTTAAGCCAATGTTATTGAATGGTAGATTATCGGACACTGTGTTTGTTACGACGCGTGGCTCTGGTATGACTCGTCAGGCTTTTTGGTATCTTATTAAGCGTCATGCAAAACATGCGGGTATTGATAAATCGTTATCACCGCATACCTTACGTCATGCATTTGCGACTCACTTGTTGAATCATGGTGCAGATTTGCGTGTTGTTCAGTTATTGTTGGGCCATGCTGATATTTCAACGACGCAAATTTATACACACATAGCGAGAGAACGTTTAAAGCAGTTGCATGCTCAACATCATCCGAGGGGGTGAGTGATAAGATTGAACTTGCAATTTTCCGTGGCTTGCCACAGAGAATTAAGGCGCAGGGCGTGCGGAGAAAATTTATTTTCTCTTATCTTTTCTCATTCCGCCAACTATCATTTTGTATTCAAACAAACGACATTCCAGCGCGCCATTAAACAGTGGCGTGCGGCGTGACGTACTAAGCCGGATTAATTTAGGCAGTATCGGGTCGCCGGTGAAAATGTAAGCATTCCAGCCACTAAATTTTTTTTTGAGTGTGTCACCCATTTTTGGGTAAAGTGCTGTTAATTCCTCTTGCTCTCCAATACGTACGCCATAGGGTGGATTGGTCACAAGGATGCCGGTCGGTGTCGGTGCAGAGATTTCAAGCATATTAGCTTGTTTTAACTGTACGACGTCATCTAGTCCAGCGGCAGTAAAATTAGCTCGGGCTGCCGTTAATGCGTCCCCATATAAATCACTGCCAAAGATGGGTTGTGGGCTGGATATTTTTTGCTTTGCAATTGCGGCTTCTTTTAAGTTATTCCAGAGTAGGGCATTGAACTGATTAAGGTTCTCAAAAGCAAAATGACGTTTGATGCCAGGTGCGATGTTGAGCGCCATTTGGGTGGCTTCTAGCAGAAACGTGCCGCTACCGCACATTGGGTCCAATAGTGGTGTGCCGGGTTTCCAGTCAGATAAACGCAAAATTCCAGCAGCTAGATTCTCGCGCAATGGCGCGTCTCCCGCCGCTTTTCTGAGTCCTCGTTTGAATAATGCGTCACCGGATGTGTCAACGTACAAGGTGAACCTATGCGCATCTAAGAAGCCATGGATGCGGATATCGGGCTGAGCCGTATCAACACTGGGTCGTTTGCCGGACATTTCACGAAATTTGTCACAAACAGCATCTTTGATTTTTAATGTAGCAAAGTCTAAGCTGCGTAATGGGCATTTAATGGCAGCTAAGTTAACGCGTATAGTATGTGTCGGCGGAAACCAGTCATTCCAAGGTGGCGCATAGGCTATTTTGTATATTTGATCTTCATTAAGATATGCTTGATCGGCAACTTGCCATAGGATGCGACTCGCAATGCGGCTTTCTAGGTTTGTTCGATAGCATGTTTCCCAGTCACCTTGAAAATGTACACCGCCATTACTGGGCTTCACGAAAGTTGCACCAAGTTGTTCTAGCTCATCGGCAAGTATTAATTCAAGTCCGCGAGGACAGGGAGCAAAGAAACGAAGCGGTTTTGGTTTCATATGTGGTACAAAATTAAATAATGATTTCGGTGATTATTTTGCTTTCCATATGCCCGTCGCAAGTAATGTCCATGCGCTTAATAATGAAAGACCACCAAATGGCGCGACCATGCCAAGACCGCGCATACCCGTTAGACTTAATACATAGAGGCTACCGCAAAATAAAATAATGCCGACCAGCATTAACCAGCCTGAAATTGTGATTAATTTAGAGTTAGTAAAGTGTAATAACAATAGTCCAATCATGATGAGCGCAAGGGCATGATAGAAATGGTATTGCACACCGGTATGAAAAACAGCCAGCATATCGTCTGATAGACTATGTTTAAGGCCATGTGCGCCGAATGCGCCGAATGCAACACATAAGAATGCATTGATAGCGCCTAGTGATAAAAAGGTTTTAGGCATCGGAGAGTGTTTCCTTGATGGAGTGAATTTAGTTGTTTTAATCCTGCGAGGCAGGGGGATTCTTACGTATTTTTTTGCCTTTCTTTGATACGCTCGCGTCGCACCATCCTTTGGCAAGTGTTACTTGGATGTTGTCGCCAACTTTAATTTGATCATTACTTCTCAGTACGACGCCATCAGCAGTATAGCTAATACTGTAGCCGCGTGCTAGTACCGCGTGTGGGTTGAGGTGCTGAAGGTGTGCTTGTTGGTGTTGCAAAAGAGTGTTAGCTGTTTCTGTGTGGTTATTGAAAGCACGCGTCACGCGTAAAGCCAACTCATGTTGTTTCTGCTTTAATAGTGAAATGTTCGGTGTGGTAGATACAATGCGTTGATTCATTTTGTCTAATTTCCAGTGCTGCGCTTCAATGGTGTGCGACCAGCAGTTAGCCAGTCGCTCTTGTAAGTGTTGAAGTTGTATAAATTGATTCTTAATACGCTCGCCAGGATGAAGCAGACGGTGTGTTAATGTGTCAGTCTGTTGCATGAGGCGTTCAATATAGCGGCGTATGTTTTGTTGTATTTGATTCCCTTGTGTATTGATGTGACGCAATAATGTTTGTGTATCTTGGCAAGCAAGCTGTGCGGCGCCGGTTGGTGTTGTTGCGCGAACATCAGCGACAAAATCAGCGATGGTGAAATCCGTTTCGTGACCAATGCCACTGATGACCGGAATGGTACAAGCGGCAATTGCGTGTGCAACAGCCTCTTCATTGAATGCCCATAAGTCTTCAATACTGCCGCCGCCGCGACATAATATAAGAGTGTCACACTCGTCTCGTTTATCTGCAAGGTGAATAGTCTTCACAATTTTTGTCGTAGCGCCTTCGCCTTGTACGGGTGTTGGATAAATGATGACTGGTATGGCCGGCATACGGTGTTTTAACGTGGATAAGACATCATGCAATGCTGCTGCTGATGGAGAAGTAATGATGCCAATTTGTTTGGGATGCGCGGGCAGCGGTTTTTTTTGTGCAGGATCAAATAAGCCGGCTTTATCTAATTTAACTTTTAGACGTTCATAGGCTTCAAATAATGTACCCAGCCCAGCGCGGCGGATATTTTCAACACCAAGCTGAAAATCGCCGCGTGGTTCATAAATTGTTGCCAAAGCGTTGACTTCGACTTGTATGCCATCCACTGGCTGCCAATCAAGTAATCGGTTCTTGTGGCGAAACATCACGCAACGAACTTGTGCGTTCTCATCCTTCAGTGAAAAATACCAATGACCGGAACTGTATCGTTTGAGGTTGGAGATTTCACCGCTAATCCAACGAAGTGGCATCGCTTGTTCCAATAATAATTTGGCGAAATAATTTAGCTCACTGACACTTAAAATGGCGCGAGTATTTTGACTGGAGGTGGATAAGATATTCATAGTGCAATGGATGCTTTTCTTAATGAGAATTTAATCAACTTATGTGTTAAGTATATTAATTTGAAAAAATTCTCGCTATTTGTATGCGTAGTCCAGAACTTAAAGACGATTCATTGGATAAATGGGCGTAAAGATAATGCCGCTTTCCGGTGGGTAATCGCTGCATCGATGTGAGGCAGATATGCGTGTTACTTTAACACGCATATCTGCTTTGCGTGTTTATTCCTATAGAGATGTTGCGGTATTTTCCATCCCTATTTATTAATCATCCGCAATTTCTAGCTTTGAAATCTTTTCATTCCCTAAAAAGTTATCTATGACCTATATAAAAAATCACGCGATTCTATATTATTATTAGTTAAATTGGTATTGACATTTTACGATAATCCACATCAAGCAGTAAAGTTATTTAATTTTCACGTTGAAAGTTGCATAAATAAGGGGCTAGTTTATAATTAATTGATAATTAACACCTTATAGTATGTTTGGTAATTAATCAGATTAGAGAAAGTCGTTATGAAAGGTCAACTTAATGATTTTTTTCATACTTTGTCCACAAACTTATCCACAGGATTTGTGGACAAAGAATTGATGGACTTTCTTGCTGAAAACACATAAGCAAGATACATTACAGGCCTATAAAATAGGACGTCGAAATTAACTAGAAATGCCATTTATTGCGCGATATTTTATTGCCATGAAATCTGTATGATTATTAAGAAAGTAAGTTAGTGGTATATCCATTTCGCATTGTTAGGGAGATTATTACGTGTTTTCGTTAATTCAAGCTGCTGGATGGCCAATTTGGCCGATAATTATTGCGTCTATTGTTGCAGTAGGCATTATTGGTGAGCGTATATGGACTTTACGTTTACGAGTTGTTTCCCCTAAAGAATTATTGCCTAGGCTATTAAAAGAATATAAAAGAGAGGGGGTGAGTCCAGAAATGATTGTGCGACTGCAAAGACATTCGCCGTTAGGTCAAATTTTTGCAGCAGGCTTAAGAAATGTCGATAATTCACGCGAAATCATGAAAGAATCCATAGAAGAGGCGGGCCGAGAAGTTGCTCATAATCTTGATAAAAATCTGACTACACTAGGGACAATTGCTTCATTGAGTCCATTAATGGGTTTATTTGGAACGTTGGTTGGTATGATTGAGATTTTTGGTTCTAATTCTCCTGCGGGTGGTAATCCAGCGCAACTTGCTTACGGTATTTCTGTGGCACTGTATAATGCTGCTTTTGGTATTTTAGTAGCAATACCTAGCATGATATTTTACCGGCATTTTCGTGCAAAAGTTGATTCCTTAGTTATGGACATGGAGTTGCAGGCACTAAAATTGGTTGAAATTGTTCATGGAGAGCGAAAGGATTAGTTTCCTGAGTTTTTGTAGCAAACTATTAAACTATTTTGTTTTAAATTAGATAAGAATAAGTTTTTCGATATTTTAGGGTTTTTAGTGCTAGTTTAGCCCTAATGGTAATTTTGCTATTTGCTATATGGCATTTTGTATTTGTATAGAGGAAAGTTATTTTGAAAAATAGGCGCTCGCTGGTTACTGGCGGTGGCGGTTTTATAGGCGCACATTTAGTTAGGCAGTTGTTGGAACAGGGTGAAACCGTCAGGGTTTTAGATTTGCATGATGTGCCATTGCCGTCTTCTGTTGAGGTTGTTCGTGGTTCGGTATGTGATGCCAGTGTTGTGCGTGATGCACTTGACGATGTGCAACGTTTGTATCATTTGGCGGGTAACCCCAATCTATGGACTGTCGACAAGAAAGATTTTCAGCGTGTGAACTATGAGGGCACATGCACCGTTTTTGAAGAGGCAGCAAGAAAGGATTTGGATGTGGTGGTTCACACCTCAACTGAATCTATTTTAACGGGTAGCGCTGAAATTAATGCGCCAGTTGATTCTGATGTGCAGCGGGTATTAAAAGATATGCCCGGGCCTTATTGCCGCTCAAAGTTTTTAGCAGAACAAGCAGCATTCCAAGCGGCACGTGATGGGTTGCCCGTTGTGATTGTCGCGCCGACGTTGCCGATTGGTCCGGGAGATCGCATGATTACACCGCCAACCCGCATGATCTTAGACTTTCTTAATGTCAGAACACCTGCATTTTATAACTGCCGGTTTAATTTAGTCGACGTACGTGATATTGCAAAAGGACATATTCTTGCTGCGGAATATGGACGTCCTGGTGAGAGATATATTCTTGGCCATGAGAACGTGACGCTGGATGAGTTGCTTCAGATGCTTGAAGAAATTACCGGGCTTTCTATGCCTAAGTTGCAAGTCCCATACTGGGTCGCTTTGAGCGCAGGTGTGATTTCTGAGTTTACGTCTGACTTTATTACTCATCGACCACCGAAGGCGCCATTAACAGGAGTAAGATTGGCAAAATACCCTATGCATTTTAATAGTGACAAAGCAATTAATGAATTAGGTTTACCGCAAAGTTCATTGCATCAAGCTCTGACAGATGAAGTGCAGTGGTTAATTAATGAAGGGTTGGTAAAGCGTGATATACCGTTGCGGCAAGAAACCTAATCATTTTTACTTGTAGATAAATAGCATTAAAGAAAATTATGAGGTTTGAGTTTGACTGTAAGATATAGCCATTTGGGCGCTTTAATTTCTCTCATTTTTATGACATTAGTTTCCGGTTGTTCTTCGGTGCCTAAGGGGGATTATGAGCGTGATAAGGCAGACCCGCATGAAGAAATTAACAGGGTGTCTTATAATTTTACTGACTCTGTCGATCGAATGCTTTTAGAGCCTGCTGTAGATGTTTATGTCGACTATGTGCCAGCGGGTACTCAGCGGTCAATTGGTAATTTCTATGATAATTTAGCTTACCCTAATGTGATGTTGAATGCTTTCTTGCAAGGCAAAGTTAGACAGGGTTTTTCGGATAGCCTTCGATTCATTGTGAACTCGACAGTTGGATTGTTTGGACTATTTGATATGGCAACGCATATGGGTTTGGAAAAGAATGACGAAGATTTTGGGCAAACACTGGGTGTGTGGGGCGTTGATACTAATTCTTATTTGTTTATTCCATTTTTAGGGCCGAGTAGCGACCGTGATGCAGCGGATATTCCTGTTAGTGTGGCTACTAATGTTTTGTTTTATGCAGGTTATGTTGCTGGTGCTGCAGTGCTTGCACCGCTTACCGCATTAGGTGCGATTGACAAACGCGCACGCATGGTCGGACCCATGAAAATTCGAGATCAAGCTGCACTTGATCCTTACCTATTTGTACGTGAAGCATATTTGCAGCAACGTGAATATTTAGTTCATGATGGTGAGTTGCCACTTGAGGCTTACGATGATCCATTAATGGATGGGATTTTGCAAAATAATACACTAGATGAGATTAAATGAACGCATTAGAAAAAATAATAAAAATGCCGGCTAAAAACGTGGAGTCTAAAGAATCAAACACCACGCAATTTTTACAATCTATGCCAACTAAAGCCAATGAGCATGTAGTTGATGTGAGTGAACTGAATAAGAAGTTTGAAGCGGCACGTGAGGCACTGCTGTCGTTGCAGCAAGATGACGGTCACTGGTGTTATCCACTGCAGGCAGATTGCACCATCCCCGCTGAATACATACTCATGATGCACTTCTTGGACGAGGTGGATGTGGCATTGGAGAGCCGGATAGCACGTTATCTTCGTGACCAACAGGATATTAAACATGGCGGGTGGCCACTCTACTATGGTGGTCATTTTGACATTAGTTGCACCATCAAAGCTTATTATGCACTTAAAATGGTTGGTGATTCGCCGGATGATGCACATATGGTTGCTGCGCGTAATGCGATTTTAGCCGTAGGAGGCGCAGCACGTGCTAATGTGTTCACTCGGATACTGCTAGCAATGTTTGAGCAGATTCCATGGCGGGGTGCACCGATTGTTCCAGTAGAACTTATATTATTGCCGCGTTGGTTTCCTTTTCATATCAGTAAAATTTCATATTGGTCACGTGCGGTAGTGGTGCCGTTATCCATTTTGTGTTCAAAAAAAGTTAGTGCAATTAATCCACGTAACATCCATATTCGTGAGCTATTCACAGTAGCACCTGAGGAAGAGAGAAATTACTTTCCGCCGGTAACGACACGTCTGGCGCGCTTCTTTATGTGGGTTGAACATGTCGGTGCGAGGGTTGAGCCTTATATCCCTAAGGCGATCCGTAATTTAGCCATGCGACGTGCTGAGCGTTGGACAATTGAGCGTCTCAATGGTGAGTGTGGTATTGGTGCAATTTTTCCTGCCATGGTGAATGCATATGAGGCGCTGACCTTGTTAGGCTATGCAAAAGACAACCCTATGCGTGAGCAGTGTCGGAAAGCCTTACTAGGATTATTGGTTGAGGAAGAGGGTGATCGTGCCTGGTGTCAGCCCTGCACATCACCTATCTGGGACACGGTTTTAACGAGTCTTGCACTACAAGAAGACCAAACAACCGACCAAACACCCATCAACAAAGCACTCGATTGGTTAATACCTCATCAAATATTAGACGCGCCGGGTGATTGGCGTGATAATTGCCCTGACTTGCCGGGAGGAGGCTGGGCTTTTCAGTATGCTAACCCACACTACCCTGATCTTGATGATACTGCTGCCGTGGCTTGGGCATTAGATCAATCGGATGCTCAGAAACATCATGAGAGTATTGAGCGTGCCGCTAACTGGTTAGCTGGAATGCAGTCTAGTGATGGTGGCTTTGCAGCATTTAACATTGATAACACCTATCACTACCTGAATGAAATCCCTTTTGCAGATCATGGTGCATTGATCGATCCGCCAACCAGCGATGTTACCGCACGTTGTGTTGGTTTCCTTGCTAAATATGGGCAATCACGTCATCAACAGGCTGTTCAACGGGGAATGAAGTTTCTATTTGATGAGCAAGAGAAAACAGGTGCCTGGTTTGGACGCTGGGGTTCCAATTATATTTATGGCACTTGGTCAGTATTGGAAGCATTCCAGTTAGCTAAGCTTGATGTTAATCATCATGCGATTCGACTTGCTGTGCAATGGTTAAAGTCGGTGCAGCGTGAAGATGGTGGATGGGGAGAAAGCAACGATACTTATTTTGCCCCAGAACAAGCAGGTCAATTTGACGTAAGCACCTATGCCCAGACAGCGTGGGCACTGCTTGGTTTGATGGCGGTCGGAGAAGTACATAGCCAACAAGTGCGCGATGGGGTTAATTTTTTATTGCGCCATCAAGCGAGCAATGATTTATGGCAAGAGCCTTGGTTTAATGCACCTGGTTTCCCGCGTGTTTTCTATTTGAAATATCATGGCTACTCAAGATATTTCCCTGTGTGGGCTTTGGCACGATATCGCGTATTAAGCCGAAAGGAATAACACATGACTATGTTGGGCGTCATTACGGCCATACGTGCTGAAGCTAGCTGTATTGTTTCACGTAAGTTGCCCTTTAACCAGATGGTACACTTAAGTGATGATGCAGCTATTTGGGTGTGTGGTATGGGTGATAGTGCTGCGCGACAAGCTGCAGAAGGTTTGCTTGAAGGTGGTGTAACTGCCTTGGTAAGCTTTGGTATTGCCGGTGCATTGGATGCTAGTTTGCGCTCAGGTGATTTAGTGTTGCCAGAATCAATTCATGTTAATGGCGAAATGCTGTCCGTGACAGAGAACTGGCAAGATCAATTGAAACAGCTGTTGCCACTTGGTTTAACCGTTGTTGGAGGTACATTGGCAGCAAGCAAAGAAGTGGTTTCTACAGAAACTGCCAAGCGTGAGCTGGCTAATGTAACCGGTGCATGTGCGGTTGATATGGAAAGCGGTGCAATTGCTGAAGTCGCTGTTAATGCAGGCATTTCATTTATTGCTATTCGTGCAATAACTGACCCCATAAAATTTTCTCCTCCCACGGAATTATTGCGTGCGGTATATCCCGATGGCAGTGTCAATGCAATGCGGTTAATGAGCTTGATTTTGCAACGATCTGTCGGTGTCGGTACGCTGGTGCGGCTAGGAAGAGGAATGCGCGCTGCTAGTGCGACTTTGAGCGCTGTCGTTAGACATTCAGATGGAAATGATTTGGGTAATATCTCTCATGCATTGAATTTGCATTTGAATTCACCCTGTCAGTTGCCGACTAATAATTAATCAGAAAATACTGTGTCAGCGACGATTATTGCCCAAAAAATTTGTGTTGTATGATGCTCAGAACATAAGAGCTCAGACCATATTGTTTTTAACAAGCATGATTATTGGAGCAGGGCTAACCCCGATATTGTACCCAATGCTTAATTTTCTGACTTTAACTTGCCTTGCTCTGAATTGAGTACGCATGCTTGTACCGCCCCAGAATAGCTGCGATTCTGGTCACATAAAATAGATGATGTGTATAGGTTAATCTATGTAATAACTGAGCCACACATTATGATCTTATTTTGTAGATATCATTATGTTAAGAAAGTATAAATAGTGCGCTACAACTTATTTTGTAGTCATAGATGCTAACTTTTCGATCCCTTTCTTAAAAACCGCAGTTTGTGAGCGATCCAGTAGCGCGCATTGTTTTCCTGAGCACTGACAATAACGTTTAACCATGAAATACGCCTCGTGATTAACGCAATCAACTGGGCAAATCACCATATCGCTTTTTTCTAGTAGTTTATGTAATTTCTCTATACTGTCATTTGAGTCACCATAAAAAATGGCAAGACGACCACCTGCAGCTTCAACCAAATTACTATAAATAGGATAATGTTTGGCCTGACCACCAACACACAGAATAGACCGCCCTCTGAGATCGAAATTGGCGTCACTATTTTGTATATGAGTCGTCGCCTTGATGATTGGCATCCATTTAGTTTTTTGTTTTTGAATATTTTCCCCCAAAGGCCAGGAGAGTCGGTTGAGAAATGAGTGGTTGTATAGATTCTCTACAGCACGTAAACAGCCAGATAAAACACTACCGATAGAGGAAGATGGGGGGTGGGATGCGTTTTCTGATGGGATAATGCCATCCAAAGCCAATTTTATTAGAAATTTCATAGTCAAAGCTCCTAACAATTCAATCAATAAAAAAAGTTGGCTCGCTTGTCCGGGAGGTAGGGACTGGCTGGCTAAAGTACCACTGGTGAAGGAGAGAACGCCAGCAGCAATGCAAAAAGTATCTATTTAGTTAAGATTAGCTTGCCGTTACGTGTGCGGCGTAAATAGTATTGATTATTTTGATGTTGGATCAGTACGACGTCGCCATGTACAAATAATGTGTTGCTACTAATGGGTGGATTTTCATCGGGTGTCACAAATCGTTGTAAATTAATTGTGCTTGTTTTAGCTGAGTTTAAGTTATCCATGATCGTCTCTTTATTAAATGTAAATGAGAATTATTCTCATTATATTATATTCTAAGCGGAATGCAATACTTAGATTTTATTTTTCGGTATTACGAAGATAGGGTTGTCAGAATGAACCCTTTTAATGTTTTAATTAGCTTCATTTCGTAAGGTGAAATACCTTCTGGTGCCTTGTGTTGGCGATCATAATAGAAGAGCCCGATGAGTTTACTATTTATAATCAATATTAAAATAATAAAACTTTCTGTGTCGGGCATTAAATCTTTGTACCCGCGCGGTAGTCCGTTATGCATTTTTGGGTCGGTGGCATCTGAGATTGATAAGTCTATATTTCTGCTGATAGCTAGATTAAATAAATCATCGATTGAAGTGTCCGTAAAAATAAAGTTTTTTGTTTTGTAATATTGTTTCTACCTAGTGAGCTGCGTGCTTGGTATTGATTTGTTTTTATATTTTTTAGGCAGATTGTTGCGAATTGAAAACCTAAACTGCTATACAGCATTTTTAAAACTTGCAGCAGTAATTGGTTAATTTTGTATTAAACGACAGACCCAAAATATTTCAATGGCCGTGCCTAAGATTGGGAGGTCAGGATTCTTACAGATCATGCTTGTCAATTGACTTTTGACAGGCATGGATTCCTTTTTATAAGGTAAAGTGTCTGTTGATAGTTCTTGACCCGCCTCTGTCTCGTCTACACTCAGCGCTTTGTTTTCCAGAATTGAGTAAAGTTTACATCTCTAAGTGGTTTCTATAATTTCATGTAAGTATATAATTGGGCTTCTATTTTACTCTTCGTTTCAAGTTTTTCGGGCCAGAACATTGCTAATCCAATTGAAACTGCAAAGTAGCCAATTGGGAATAAAGTTCACTGGATTTTATTAATTCATTATGTGTACCCAAGGCTTCTAAACGCCCATTGTTAAGCACGGCAATACGGTCGGCTGATTTCACTGTGGCTAAACGGTGAGCGATGACCAGTGTGGTGCGATTGACCATTAAAGGTTCTAACGCTTGTTGTACTAGAGATTCACTTTGCGCATCCAGTGCGCTAGTTGCCTCGTCTAGCAGTAAAATAGGGGCGTCAGCGAGTATGGCGCGGGCAATAGCGAGGCGTTGTTTTTGTCCGCCGGACAACCCTAATCCCGCATCGCCTAACTGGGTTTGGTAGCTTTGTGGTAGTTCAGAAATAAAGTCATGCGCATAGGCGGCTTTGGCGGCAGCTTCGACTGCTGCGTCGGGGGTGTCAGGTTTGGCGTAGCGCAGGTTGTCAATGATTCTGCCGTAAAATAACGCCGGGTTTTGTGATACCAAGGCAAAACATCGTCTCAAATCATGGATGTCTAATTGTCGGATATCAACTCCTTCCAGTTTGATGCTGCCTGATTGCACATCAAAGAAGCGTAGCAACAAATCAAACAGCGTTGACTTACCTGCGCCTGAAGGGCCAACTAATGCGAGGGTTTCTCCGGCCTTAATATTCAAAGACAATTCATGGATAACCGGAATGTCAGGTCGTGTCGGGTAAGTAAAGATTAACTGTTCAATTTTGATGTTGCCGGATACGGGCGGTAAAGCGAGTGAGTGTTGTGGTGATTGTATTTCGTTTGGTGTGTCTAGCAATTCGACGGTGCGCTCTGCAGCACCGGCTGCACGTTGTAATTCACCAATCACCTCAGAAATTGAGGCAACGGCAGAACCAACAATAACACTATAAAACACAAAAGCCGCTAATTCGCCCCCGCTGATTTTTCCTTCAATGACATCCATGCCGCCGACCCAAAGCATCATGCCAACTGCGCCCAATACCAAAATAATGACCATGGTGACTAATAAGGCACGTTGTGTAATACGACGTTTGGCGACAGCGAAGGCCTCTTCGACATGTTGATGAAATTGTTTCTTGTCAATTTCTTGGTGGTTGTACGATTGTACGGTTTTGATTTGCCCCAATATCTCACCAACATAAGCACCAACAGCGGCAACTTTGTCCTGGCTTTGGCGCGATAAACTGCGTACACGCCGCCCAAATATCAGAATGGGGGCGACGACCAAAGGTACGCAGATCATGACAATGGCAGTTAATTTTGCGTTGGTGATGAACAGCCAGATAATCCCGCCGATCATCATGATGAGATTGCGAAGTGCAAATGAGACTGACGAGCCGATGACTGATTGTAAAAGCGTCATGTCTGCTGTGAGTCGTGATTGAATTTCAAGGCTACGGTTTTGTTCAAAGAAACCGGGATGAAGATTAATGAGATGATTAAATACTTTACGACGAATATCAGCAATCACGCGCTCGCCAAGCCAAGTAACCCAGTAATAGCGCGTAAAAGTACCCACTGCAAGCGCAATGACCAGAGCGAAAAATATCAAAACATATTGTGTTAATAACTCAGCCGAATTTGTTGCGAAACCACGATCAATCAATAAACGAATGCCCTGGCCAATGGATAAGGTGATGGTCGCCGTGAAAAATAAAGCCAGTAGGCTATAAACAACCTGGCGTTTATAAGGCGCAATGAAAGTGACAGCCATTTTGATGGCTTGCCAGCGGGTTCGCTTGATGTTTGAGTCGGTGGTCATTGGAGTTTCTAAGGGAAAATAAGAATAAAAAAGGGAGCTTAGTAGCTCCCTTATGTTTCAAATAACAAGAAAGCCTTAGTCAGTACGATCAGTCACTTCAAGTAAATGAAAACCAAATTGTGTTTCTACGGGGCCCTGGACTTCACCAATCGGGGCACTAAAAACAACGGTATCAAATTCTTTAACCATTTGCCCTGGGCCAAACTCACCAAGATCGCCGCCCTGTTTGCTTGAAGGGCATTGCGAGTGTTGTTTCGCTAAGTCACCAAACTCAGCGCCATCCTCAATTTCAGCTTTTAGATTAATACATTCTTCTTCGGTTTTTACCAAAATGTGACGAGCACTTGCTTTTGCCATGTTTTTATCTCCAGCGTATTGTAAAAATGTAGTGTTTGCATGTTACATTTAAGCATAAATTCAGAGTGATTAACATGC
>JAJFJG010000042.1 GCA_021774265.1 Nitrosomonas sp. | reverse complement strand
CTTCGCAATTTCTGGGTCAATGCCCGTTTCAGCAATGACTACTTCTTGTTCCAACTCTGGCTCTGGAAAACCAAAACGTAGCGATACAAAACGTTGGCGTGTACTGGGCTTCATACCCTTAAGAAAGTTTTGATAACCTGGATTATAAGAAACAACCAGCATGAACTGTGGCGGCGCATGCAAAATTTCCCCCGTTCTTTCTAGCGGCAATATCCGCCGATCATCAGTTAACGGATGTAAGACCACCGTGGTGTCTTTACGAGCTTCCACCACTTCATCCAAATAGCATATTCCTCCCTCACGTACTGCACGGGTTAACGGGCCATCATTCCAGTAAGTACCGGAATCATTAATGAGGTGCCTGCCCACCAAATCAGTGGCGGTCAGGTCGTCATGACAAGACACAGTGTATAGCGGACGTTTTAAGCGTGCCGCCATATGGGTCACAAACCGAGTTTTGCCACAACCGGTTGGCCCCTTAATCAGCAAGGGAAGTTGTTTGCTGAAAGCATGTTCAAACAGCTCAACTTCACTCCCGTGCGGCTTGTAAAAGGGTACTTCACTTGCCACACGTGGAAGCGCCGTCTCCGATATTGATGCCACTGACTTGGTCATCAAGTCACCTATCTTTCTTTGATGGTGTCTACTGTAGAAATGCTCACTTTTGCATTTTTATTTTCACCATTTGCAGAAATGAGTGTGATATCACCTTTGATAAAAAAACTGATCACGTAAACCATCAAACCAATGAAGAAAACCCCACCACCAAACAATCTTAACCAAAAGAATATTGCCAATTCATCCTGTGTCGCCATAAATGACATTGGCGTATCACCCATACGCTGCAACCAAACTTGCATCACACCGGCACTCGTTAACAACAATGTAATCGCCACCATGGAAACAGTCATTAGCCAGAACGCCCAGGTTTCCCATAACTGCGCCTGAGGGCTATTAGCCACTCTACCTCGCATAATTGGCATTGCATAAGAAATAATCGTCAACACCACCATCACATAGGCACCATAAAATGCTAAATGACCATGTGCTGCCGTTATTTGAGAGCCATGTGTATAAAAATTGATAGGTGACAATGAGTGCATAAACCCCCATACACCAGCACCTAAGAATGCAGTAACAGTGGTGCCCAATGCCCACAAAGTAGCTATTTTATTGGGGTGATCTCGACGACGGCGATTAACCATACTGAACGCGAATAACGTCATGACAAAAAAGGGAATTGGTTCCAATGCAGAGAATATAGAACCTATCCATTGCCAATAACCCGGCGTACCAATCCAATAGTAATGATGGCCAGTACCTAAGATGCCAGAAATCAATGCCAGCGCAATAATGATATACATCCACTTATCGATGACTTCACGATCAACACCCGTGACTTTAATCAATACAAATGCAAGCAAGGCTGCCATAATCAACTCCCACACACCTTCTACCCACAAGTGTATGACCCACCACCAGTAATACTTGTCCAACACAAGATTCACAGGATTATAAAAAGCAAACAGCCAGAAAAATGCCAGTCCCCATAAACCCATCAACAAAATGATAGTTATTGATGTTTTACGGCCCATTAAAGTTGTCATACTGACGTTATATAGCAGCGAAACAACAACGAGCAAGATCCCCACCTTAGTGATCAACGGTTGTTCAAGAAACTCACGACCCATGGTCGGTAAAATATCATTACCCGTCATTGCTGCTAGTGTGGCATAAGGCACAGCCAAATAACCTACGACCGTTAATGCACTTGTCACTAGAAAAACCCAAAAGGTAATGATTGCGAGTTTGGGACTATATAATTCCCGCTCTGACTCTTCTGGCACAAGGTAATAAGCCGCACCCATGAACCCAAATAATAACCACACAATCAATAAATTGGTATGCACCATACGTGCCACATTAAATGGGATTTCTGGGAATAGAAAATCGCCCACAACGTATTGTGCGCCGATGATCAGGCCAAAAATTATTTGCCCAATAAATAGTCCAACAGCCGCAATAAAATAGGGTTTTGCTACAAATTGAGATTGATACTGCATGATTTTTCCTTTTCAAAGTTCAAATTTTCAAGAAAGGCCACTTTTAGCCTTCAATATTCGGTGGCCAACCTTGTGCATCAATCTCTGAAGTCCATTTTAGAAATGCCACCAGGTCATCTAACTGCTCATCGGTTAAATTGAACTGTGGCATCTGTCGCCGTCCAGGCGCACCGGTGGGCATTGCTTGCATCCAAACTTTAATAAATGCTTCTCCACGACGCTTATATACGTTACCTAGCTCTGGCGCAAAATAAGCACCTTCACCCAGCAAGGAATGGCAGCCAAGGCAGTTATTTGTTTCCCATATATGCTTACCACGCACGACTTCTTCTGTAAGATTCTCGCGGTGGTCAGATTTTGGTAGTTTTCGTGTTGTATCAAATGTTAATACCAAAAACAATAAAAAGAAAAAAACCGAGCCGCCAAAAAATATATTTCGAGCGATTGATTTTGTAAAAAAAGCATTGCTCATACCCACTCCTTTTTCTTGTTAAAAAAGACTAACCGACAGGTCAATTATCATTCATATATTAAAGACAAGCTTGCTCTAAATCAAAAACAATAGTAATAATTTCTTGTTAAATTCAAGTGAAGGCATCATACATATTAAACTCCTAAAAAACCGCTATAATTAGCTAGTCTCTTTTAGGATCAGACGATAACAAAATCGAATCGTTGACTAATTTAATGCAATAAAGGAAGGGAACTATGCAGACTTTTAACCCTATCAACAATGTTGCTGAAGTAAGTATTAAGCGCGCTTCTCAAGCAACAATAGCTTCACTACTGAATTTAACTTTTTTACCAATTATTGGCTTTATATGGCTGGTGATTTTAGTCGGAAAAACTCAGCAAGGTACTATTGATCACTATCATGCAGTGCTCGGCATTAAATTAAACCTAATGGCGGCGATTGCATTAGGCGTAGTTTCATCATTAATGATTCTTCTCGGTGGGTTTGATTCGGTTTGGACATGGGTATATTTGCTTTGCTATTTTATGCTAGTACACTCCGCATTTATCATGATTGCTGTTTGGGCCATGATACGTTCTTGGTCTGCTCAAACGTTACGCGATTAACCTAAAACCGCTATTTATTGTTACCCATAGCTATACACATTATGGAACATATGCCATATGGGCAATGAAATACCGTCGAATCACTTTCATGCGCATGACTTAGAAATTTTTACTGAGCGCTTACGTCAGGAAACTCAAATAGTTAAAGAGTGGTTTTCAGGAAACACGTTTGCTTTCAAGCACAAAATGTTTGGGTATGAGCTTGAAGCATGGCTCATTGATCAAAACTTTCAACCAGCACCTATCAATGAACAATTCCTAAAAGCATTAAATGACCCATTAGTTGTCCCTGAACTGGCGAGTTTTAACATCGAATTAAATAGCATGCCGCAACAATTAGGTAGCCAAGTCTTTAGTGATATGGAACAAAACCTAAAAAAAACCTATAACCAATGTCGCCAACAAGCTCAATTATTAGACTCAGACCTTCTGATGATCGGTATTTTACCCACAGTTAAAGAATCTGACTTGTCACTGGCACATATGTCTAATTCACCACGCTACCGCGCATTGAATGAACAAATTTTCCGTATGCGCCATGGTCGACCATTGAATATTGACATTAAGGGAGAGGAGCATCTTCTTACAAGTCACGATGATGTAATGTTGGAGGCCGCTGCAACCTCGCTTCAATTGCATCTTCAGATCCCACCACATCTGGCAACACGCTATTACAATGCGGCCAATATATTATCGGGATCTATGGTGGCTGCTACTGGCAATGCACCTTATTTATTTGGCAAACATTTGTGGAATGAAACGCGCATCCCATTATTTGAGCAATCGGTATCGATTGGCGGCCATGAGAACTCGGACGAAGGTAATCTTAAGCGTGTTTCTTTTGGTACTGGGTATGCTAAAAACTCATTAATGGAATGTTTCCAGGAGAACTTAGATCACTTTCCCGTTGTCTTGCCGGTATTATTTGATGAACCACCTGAAAAACTAGCACATTTACGACTGCACAATGGCACCATTTGGCGTTGGAATCGTCCATTAATCGGATTTGACGAACAAGGCGAACCACACTTGCGTATTGAGCACCGCGTCATTTCTGCTGGACCGAGTACGGTGGATACCGCTGCCAATGCTGCATTATTTGTCGGGGCGATTAAGGGTCTAGTCGATACCGCACAAGCACCCGAAGAAATTCTCACTTTCTCCCAAGCACAACAAAACTTCTATGCAGCGGCCCATTCAGGCTTAAATGCGCACTTAAGTTGGTTGGACGGAAAACAAACACCTGCCCAACAACATCTACTTGAACAGGTATTACCACTAGCATGGTCAGGTCTTGAACAACTTAATGTGAATAAAAAAGATATTCAATACTATTTGAATGTAATCGAACAGCGCGTTACCACTGGTCAAACAGGCGCCAGTTGGCAACAAAGTTTTACTGCTGCGCATGGTCATGACATGCGTGCATTAACCGCCGCTTATGCCAAGCAGCAACAGCAAGGTAAGCCGGTTCATCAATGGCCAATCTAAAGAAACTTGTAAAAACAAGCTTCTTTCTCTACTACCCCTGCAATTAACCAGATATATTACTTATTAGACTTAGAGTAACAAAACCTCATGCTAAAAATAAGACAAGATATTCCCGAAGGCCTACTTGAGCTGGAGGCTCATGAACTTCATAAAATGCTGGAGGGCCCTACTTTATTTCACCTGCCGGGGCGACGCACGCCTGCGCTGTTTATTTCCGTATTACTGCATGGCAATGAACCTGTTGGGTGGAACGCTATTCGGAGTCTGTTATACCACCACCAAAACAGAGAGTTACCGCGCGAGATTTCACTATTCATTGGTAATGTTCATGCTGCTAAGCATCACCAAAGGCATTTGGACAATCAACTTGATTTTAACCGTATTTGGGCTACAGGCGACGCACCCGAGCACCTTATGGCAAAACAGGTTTGTCACGAAATGAAACAAGCCGGATTATTTGCCAGTATTGACGTACACAACAACACCGGGATAAACCCGCACTATGCTTGCGTCAACAAACTCGACGTGACTTTTCTACACTTAGCTACCTTGTTTAGCCGTACCGTTATCTACTTTACACGCCCTGAAGGCGTGCAATCCCTCGCTTTTTCAAAATTTACTACAGCAGTAACGCTTGAATGTGGGCAACCGGATAATCAACAAGGTGCTGCTCATGCTGTTGAATATCTAACGGCCTGCCTAAACATGGCTGAAATTCCATCAAACCCCATTGCCAAACATGATATCGAATTATTTCATACCGTTGCAACGGTGCACATTGCGCCTAGCATAGAGATTGGATTTAAGGAAGATGGACTTGATTTATGCTTGGTCGACGACATTGATCACCTTAATTTCCGCGAATTACCCATTGATACGTTAATAGGCTGGCAGCCAATTAACCGCGATATTGTGCTCAGAGCTACTAATGAACAAGATCAGGATGTATCCAATATTTTTTTCCGTCTCGATGGAGCCGCATTACGTGTACGCCGTCCCGTCATGCCTGCGATGTTGACACGCGACACAAAGATAATTCGTCAGGATTGCTTATGTTACTTAATGGAAAGGTTACCACTTCCTAACCAAATGAATAATAACAAGTAATATGCTATTAAACCACACCGAAACCTGAAAAACAAATAATCATCCGACCAGCTACTCCTGTCATATCGCTTTTTTAAATGCATCAATACTCAATGGCAAAATAGAAACACTACCCACCGGTTCGTAGCAATTAAACGGAACCAATTTGCTATAAACTAATCTTCTCATTAAAACAGTTTATTCTTATTAAGATTTAGCCGTACCGTGTCCTATTACCATTTGAAAGCCTTTATATATACTCAAATATGCATACTGCATGGGATAAATTAATAACTCAAGTTGCGTTGCATTTTATTCCATTAAAATGCCAAAACTTAAAATCTCAAAAAGGTAAGGCAGGAGCAACAATTGTTTATATCCCGTGAAGAGCGAAAAATTAGTCTTGCTGGTGGGCTAATACTTACTGTCTTGGTTCTGATCGCTGGGTTTTCTGTGTTTGCCATTATGCAAAAACAAACAGAATCCCTGTTAAGTAAAAGCCTTGAGGTTGCTTTACAAAATACAGTTCAATTATTTGAACATGAAATAAAACAAGGCCTAAATAAATCACATGCAATTGCAACACATGCTCCGCTAATAAAAGCGTTTGCTCAGGTTCAATCATCCACTGATGGAGATCAAAACCTTAACACACTAAAACAAATGACAAATATACTTATAAACAATAATTTATTAGGGGTTATTGTTTATGATGTTGAAAACAACATATTATTAAATAAAGGAAATATTTCAGGCCATCAGGCTTTAAAAGTACCCCTACAAACAAAAGAAAATATCCATGCTTTCTTATTATGGGACCAACAATTAATTCTACGAACCTCCAAAAATATCTTAAATCAAAATCACAAAACAATTGGCAACATCACGATGGAACAACGGCTGCCATCATTGACTCAAATTTTTACTGAGACCTATCTTATTGGTGAAATTGGTGACTTTGTGTTGTGCTCACCCTTAAAAGACAATGATATAGAAATGGACTGCTTTATACGCGGTGTTGATGGCAATAAACTCAAACGTGTGGAACGCATTATCTCAAACAAGCCATTACCAATGCACCATACATTAAATGGGGCTCAAGACATTCAATTTGCTAATGGCAGTGACCAACAAGCTGTCGTTGCCGCACACTCACCCATGGCATATGGGCTTAATGCCGTATTAAAAATTAATCAGAGTGAATTGTATGACCCAATAAAAAATCAATTAGAAACTATCATGGCACTACTTGCCGTTCTTGTACTGAGCGGCCTGTTTGTACTAAATCGCTTAAAAATGCCAATGATACGCCAAGTAATTAAATCAGAACATGCCGCGAAATTGGCTAACACTAACATTCAGGTCGCCAGGAAAAGAGCTACACAAGCAGTTGATGAGCTGAAAGCTTATATTGATGCTGTTGGTACGCTCGCAATAATTTCAATTGCTGATCGCAGCGGGCGCATTCTACATGTTAGTCCTAAATTCTGTGAAATCAGCGGCTATACAAAGCAAGAATTACTGGGTCAAAATCACCGTATACTAAACTCTGGAAAACACCCTAAATCTTTCTTTGTGGGCATGTGGTTAGCTATTTCGAATGGGCACACATGGCACCAGGAAATCTGCAATCGAAATAAAAGCGGCAAACTTTATTGGGTCGATTCCAGCATTGTCCCACTCAAGGACAGTTCTGGAAATATAACTCGTTATCTATCTGTACGAGTTGATATTACCGCACGCAAGCAGCAACATATCGCGCTAAAAGAAAAGCTCAAAGAAAGTGTTTGTCTACATTCAATACGCCAAGAGATGGGGCTTGATCTACAAGAAGATGAGCTATATCAACGAATCCTTAATCATCTATTCACGACCATACAATGCTCTGATATCACTGCAGCGATTCTTGAAATAAATAACAAGCATTTCACCATAGGTAAATATAACAAGAAATTAACCAAACAGATTAAGACTAATATTATTTTAAATGGGAATATTGCTGGTAATTTACGTATATTTTATACAAAGAACGAAAGCTTTCTCTTATCAGACGTACAAAACCTACTGGAAACTATTGCTAATGATTTAGGCCGATGGCTGGAGCGTAAACTAGCTGAAACGCGTATTCTTCAAATGGCAAACCATGATGCGTTAACCGGACTACCAAATCGACGTTTACTTCAAGACCGCATCCAACAAGCACTTGCACACGACACCCGAACTCAATCTCAAGCGGCCGTCCTATTTATAGACCTTGACCATTTCAAAGTTATTAATGATTCACTGGGACATGATATCGGCGATTTACTGCTAAAAAAGGTAGCTACCCGATTGACGGACTGCGTAAGAGATGAAGATACCGTAGCACGACAAGGAGGCGATGAATTTATTATTGTGCTATACAGTATTAATGAATCTTCAAATGCAGTCATCGTCGCTCAAAATATAATAGAGAGACTCTCACAACCTTTCATAATTAAAAGTGAAGAGTTATGTATTGGCTGTAGTATAGGCATAGCTGTATTTCCAGACAATGGCAAAGATTCTGAAACGCTGCTAAAAAACAGTGACCTAGCCATGTATCAAGCCAAGCAATCTGGCAGAAATAACTATCAATTCTTTAACCGAGAAATGAGTCAGCTAGCTGCTGAAAGGCAGGCATTGGGTACAGACCTACGCTATGCAGTGGAGCGCAATGAATTAATTTTAAATTACCAGCCCGTTATCACCATACCTACTTCAGAATTAGGAAATCTGGAAGCATTGTTACGTTGGCAACACCCTAAGCATGGGCTAATTCCACCCCTAAAATTTATTGGGATAGCTGAAGAAACCGGACTTATTATTCCCATTGGAAATTGGGTAATAAAAACGGTGTGCTTACAGATAAAAGCCTGGCAAGAGCAAGGTTATGCTGTACCACGCATTGCCATCAATCTCTCAGCAAAACAATTTCAAGATAAAAACTTAGTTAACTACATCACTAAAATATTAAATCAAACAGAAGTGAATTCAAAATTTTTATCTTTAGAAATCACTGAAACCATGCTAGTAAACAATATTAAAATAGTCGTTAATACACTCGCACGTTTAAATGCCTTAGGTCTAACGATCGCAATTGATGATTTTGGTACCGGATATTCTAGCCTCAGTTATCTCAAACGCTTTCCAATTAACACTTTGAAGATTGATCGTGCTTTTGTTCAAGACATTAATACAAGCGCCAGTGATAATGCTATTGTGTCGGCCATTATTGCCATGTCTAAAAGCTTGGGTATTGATGTCATCGCTGAAGGTGTAGAAACCGAGACACAATTAGAATTATTAAAAAGCCATGGTTGTCGTCATTTTCAAGGATATTATTTTGGCAAGCCCACATGTGCTGAGCAGATTGTCAGTACACTGCAACCATACAACTAACACGCCAAACTCAACAGAAAACTATTTAACACAGTAAAATAATGTGGGCTTGAAATTTCCTGACTTTCCCCCATTTAGCTAATCAACTATATAATATGGGGAAACTCCATGCGCTTCGAAAAATTAACAACGAAATTCCAACAAGCTTTCGCTGACGCACAAAGCTTAGCTGTAGGCCACGACAGTGCATTTATTGAACCTCAACACCTAGCACTTGCCCTACTTCAACAGGATGATGGCGGCACTGCATCATTGTTGCAACGTTCAGGCGCTAACATTGCGCCGCTTCGTGATGCGCTCAAACAAAGTATTGTGAACTTACCAAAAGTGACGGGGACAGGTGGCGAAATTACGGTATCTCGTGATCTCGGCAATATGTTAAATCTCGCGGACAAGGAATCACAAAATCGTGGTGATCAATTTATTGCATCCGAACTATTTTTATTAGCTGCACTTGATGGCCAAAATGAAACAGCGCGCTTACTCAAACAACATGGTGCAAATCGCACGGCATTAGAACAAGCCATAAATACTGTTCGTGGTGGCGAAAACGTAGGTAGTGCTGAAGCTGAAGGCACCCGTGAGGCTTTGAAAAAATACACTTTAGACCTCACTGAGCGGGCGCGTATGGGCAAGCTTGATCCCGTTATCGGCCGCGATGATGAAATTCGCCGCACCATACAAGTATTACAGCGCCGCACCAAAAACAACCCTGTTCTTATTGGCGAGCCAGGCGTAGGTAAAACCGCTATTGTAGAAGGCCTTGCTCAACGCATTGTTAATGGTGAAGTCCCTGAAAGTCTCAAAGATAAACGTGTACTGTCACTCGACATGGCCTCTTTACTCGCGGGCGCTAAATACCGTGGCGAATTTGAAGAGCGTTTAAAATCGGTACTCAAAGAACTCGCCCAAGATGAAGGCAGTACCATTGTGTTTATTGACGAGCTTCATACCATGGTAGGTGCAGGTAAAGCTGAAGGTGCTATGGATGCAGGCAACATGTTAAAACCCGCACTTGCACGTGGCGAATTACACTGTGTGGGTGCTACGACACTAGATGAATATCGCAAATATGTCGAAAAAGATGCCGCATTGGAACGACGTTTTCAGAAAGTGTTGGTCAATGAACCCAGCGTAGAAGCAACCATCGCAATTTTACGTGGCCTGCAAGAAAAATACGAACTGCACCATGCAGTTGATATTACTGACCCAGCCATTGTTGCGGCTGCTGAGTTGTCTAATCGTTACATTACTGATCGCTTCTTGCCTGATAAAGCCATCGATTTAATTGACGAAGCAGCCGCAAAGATTCGCATGGAAAGAGACTCAAAACCCGAAGTCATGGATAAACTTGACCGTCGATTAATCCAACTAAAAATAGAGCGCGAAGCCATTAAACGCGAAAAAGATGAAGCCTCGCGAAAACGATTAGTACTATTAGAAGAAGAAATAAATAAACTGGGGCGCGAATATGCTGATCTTGAAGAACTTTTAAATACTGAAAAATCACGTGCCCGTGGCTCTCAGCAAATAAAGGAAGAATTAGAAAAATTCCGCAATGAAATTGAAGTTGCTAAACGTAAAGGCGATTTAGAAACAGCTTCAAAGCTACAGTATGAACGCATCCCGCAATTAGAAGCTCAACTTTCAGACCAAATTAAGCGTGCTGAGACAGCAACAAACGATACAGAAGATAGCAAGCCCAAGCTGTTTCGCACTCAAGTTGGCGCAGAAGAAATTGCAGAAGTCGTCTCACGCTCAACGGGCATTCCTGTTACACGCATAATGCAAGGTGAACGGGAGAAACTCCTGCTGATGGAACAAAAACTACATGAACGCGTAGTCGGACAAGATGAAGCTGCAACATTAATTTCAGACGCCATTCGTCGTTCACGCGCTGGACTCTCTGATCCCAACCGACCTTATGGTTCCTTTTTGTTTCTTGGCCCTACAGGTGTTGGCAAAACCGAGTTATGCAAAGCACTCGCAGGATTTTTGTTTGATTCTGAAGATCATTTGGTACGCATTGATATGTCAGAATTCATGGAAAAACATTCAGTCGCAAGATTAATTGGTGCGCCTCCCGGCTATGTGGGCTATGAAGAAGGCGGCTATCTAACAGAGATTGTACGCAGAAAACCTTATTCGGTTATTCTTCTTGATGAGATTGAAAAAGCACACCCCGATGTATTTAATGTCCTATTACAAGTGCTTGATGACGGACGCATGACCGATGGTCAAGGTCGCACCGTTGATTTTAAAAATACAGTTATTGTCATGACTTCTAACCTTGGGTCACAAATGATTCAAGAAATGTCTGGGCGCGCTTATTCCGACATTAAGTCAGCCGTAATGGAAGAAGTAAAAACACATTTTCGCCCGGAATTTATTAATCGTATTGATGAAGTGGTCGTATTTCACCCATTAGATGAGAAGCACATAAAATCGATAGCGCGAATACAGTTACAATATCTTGAAGAAAGGTTAGAAAAACTTGAAATTGCATTGAAAATTTCTGATTCTGCAATCGCAGCACTGGCGCAAGCAGGTTTCGATCCAGTATACGGTGCGCGGCCACTGAAACGTGCTATTCAGACACAAATCGAAAATCCACTCGCAAAGAAAATTCTTAATGGTGAATTCGCTGTCAAGGACACGATCAAGGTGGATTATAATGATGGCTTAATGATATTTTCCAAACATCATTACAATACGACTGATTAACTCTGAGTTAAATTAAATTACATCATCAGACATTGATTCATGAATTAATCGACACTTCCTAAGGTAAAATAGTAATTTTTAGATTGGGTAAAAATCATGCTTAAAGGTAGCTTAGTCGCTATTGTTACCCCCATGGATGAAGGTGGTGAACTGGATATAGCACAATTTTGTGCTTTGATTGATTTCCATATAACCCAAGGAACAAACGGCATTGTTGTAGTCGGAACAACCGGCGAATCACCTACCGTTGATTTTGACGAACACCATTTATTGATGCGTACTGCAGTTGATCATGCCGCAGGACGGATTCCAATCATCGCGGGAACTGGCGCAAATTCAACACGCGAAGCCATTGAGTTATCACGCTATGCAAAAGAGGTTGGTGTCGATGCTTGCCTCTCTGTTGCACCCTATTACAACAAGCCCACACAAGAAGGCCTTTATCAGCATTTCAAGTCAATTGCTGAGGCTGTGGAGACCTCCCATATTTTATATAACGTGCCAGGTAGAACTGTCGCAGATATCACCAATGACACCGCACTACGCCTAGCTCAAGTTGAAAATATTGTTGGCATCAAGGATGCGACTGGTGACATCGGTCGTGGTTCTGATTTATTACGCCGTGCGCCACAAAATTTTGCAATTTATAGTGGTGACGATGCCAGTTCATTGGCATTCTTGTTACTCGGCGGCCATGGTGTAATATCGGTCACATCTAACGTAGCACCAAAACTCATGAGCGAGATGTGTGCAGCTGCATCTGCCGGTGATTTGATAAATGCGCGTATGATTAACAACAAGCTATTGGGACTACACCAAGACTTATTTATTGAAGCAAACCCTATTCCCGTGAAATGGGCGGTGATGAAAATGGGATTAATAGGTGCTGGCATTCGATTGCCACTAACACCGCTGTCTAATCAACACCATCAACTTGTCATTAATGCGATGAACCAAGCAGAGATCCAAAGCTTAAATGAGTAAAACATCAAATAAGAAATGGCGGTTTGCCACACTCACATGCATAGCACTTACAACCACTTTAGTTGTCACTGGATGTAATTTATTTCCAGAAAAAAAGAAGTTTGATTATAAATCTGCAGGCAAATTACCCCCGTTAGATGTGCCACCCGATTTAATTGCGCCAGCCGTTGATGAGCGTTACATAATTCCTGATGCTGGCGGCTCTGGTAGCGCAACACTTTCGTCTTATAATCAAGAGCGTAGTGGGCAGCAACCTGCCACAGGTTCTTCTGCAATACTACCTATCTCTGACAAACAGGTTTATATTGAGCGTGCTGGCACACAACGCTGGCTAGTTATCCCGCAGTCACCTGAAGCCGTATGGCCAATCATTAAAGAATTCTGGCAAGAACTGGGTTTTTTCATCAAAATTGAATTGCCTGAAGCAGGCATCATCGAAACTGACTGGGCAGAGAATCGAGCAAAAATACCGCAAGATTACATACGCACATTCCTCTCAACTTTTCTAGACAGCATTTATTCAACTGGTGAGCGTGATAAATTTCGCACAAGGCTAGAGCGTGGAGAAAACGGCGCAACTGAAGTTTATATTAGTCATCGTGGCATGGATGAAATCATTGAAGGCGGTAGTACACAACGTACGGTTTGGCAACCACGTTTATCTGACCCTGATTTAGAAGCTGAAATGCTCTCACGTTTAATGATACGTTTTGGTGTCGAGAAAGAACGTGCCGAACTTGAGTTAACCACCGTTAATACGATTTCTGAGTCACGCGCATACATCAACCCTGATCATAAAAATACATTGATTGTAAGAGAAGCATTTGATCGTTCATGGCGCCGCGTAGGACTTGCACTGGATCGTGTCGGTTTTACCGTTGAAGACAGAAACCGCTTAGAAGGGATTTACTTTGTACGTTATATTGACCCTGATGCGGATAAAAAGAAAGCCGGTGATGATGATGGTCTTTTATCTGGAATCATGTTTTGGCGCAAAGATGACGACGACGCGTCAAACAGCGAGAAATATCTTATTCAAGTCCGTGAAATCGGAACAAGCAGCAGCCAAGTTAATGTTTTAGACAAAAACAACGCACCAGTCGAATCAAGAGCCGCTAGCCGCATCCTTAATTTATTATATGAACAACTTAAATAAATGCTACCAAACATAAAATGTAAGACTTGAATAAAAAACCGCCTTTTTTGGCGGTTTCTTTTATTGTTTTACAAAAGACATTATTTCTTAACAGTTATTCTGAATAACCAATCAATATCCTTGCTAAAACATATCCTGTTCAATCATTGCAAACCAACTCAAAATCTAGTCGGATGGTTGCTCAGATAATATTCTCTCAAAATTCGTCTTTTCTTGCTCAGGTAATGCTTGCTCAGGTCTGCCGCATGCAGCTAAAAATAATACGACTAATGCAGCAGCAATCAGATTCAGTTTCATTATATAATTTTTCCTAGTTAATAAAATTCGTGACACATAGCAAGCAACCAGTATATAACGAAACTAACCAATCATTCAAGCTTGAGCCTGTATCCATAACACATACATTTCACTCGATTTTTTCATTATCAAATTAATTGCTTACGCTTTGCACCCGACAGAGTTGGTTGTCAAGTACAACCTTAAGCCTCAAAAAAATCACCTACTCCGTTTAGAAGATGTATCCTTCTCAGTATCAACATATTCTGCATCTTCTATAATCGTATATTCCCCTTCTTCAGTCGTTGATTGTTGAGTTGTTGATTGCGTTTGACCCTTATATTTTCGGCGTAGCCACCAAATTCGGATGCCAACAACAACAACAGCGATGGCAAATATGGCAAGGAATGCTGCGAAGAAAAAAGCACCCAACACAATCATAACGATAGCGACGGGAATAATAGTTAGATAGAGAGCCCATTTGTTAATAGGCTTGATTTTGGGACCGTATTCATTCCCCTCCGCATCCGTTTGTTTATAGCCATAGACTTTTGTAATTACGATTCTTTTGTTGTCATCATCATGATTCATCGCATCAATTCCTCTATATCATCAACATTTTTAGGTGTGGCAATGGTCAATATTTCATGGCCTGTTTGCGTGACCAGCACATCGTCTTCGATACGTATGCCGATATTCCAAAATGGTTTGGGTACATTATCTGCCGGTCGAATATAGCAGCCGGGCTCGACAGTTAACACCATTCCTGTCTGCATGTGCCGCCATTCGCCATTTTGTTTATACTCACCTGCATCATGCACATCTAATCCCAACCAATGGCCCGTACGGTGCATGTAGAAGCGTTTATAATCTTCTGATTCGATCACGGCATCAACGCTGCCTTTACACATGCCAAAATCGATAAAGCCTTGGGCCAAGACCTGCAATGCAGCTTGGTGAGGATCGTTCCATGAGTTTCCTGGCTTAACGGTTGTAATGGCCGCTTCTTGGGCAGCCAATACTAATTGGTAGATATCCTTTTGCACGGTAGTGAATTTTCCACTCACAGGGAATGTCCGGGTGATATCTGACGCATAACCATTCAGCTCACAGCCCGCATCAATTAACAACATATCACCTGATTTTAATTCATCATCATTCTCAACATAATGTAATACACAGGCATTCGCTCCACCAGCGACGATTGAGGTATATGCTGGTGATTGCGCACCATGTTGACGAAAGATATGCAAAAACTCGGCTTCCACTTCATATTCCATCATCCCTGGACGCGTGAACTGCATGGCACGCCGGTGCGCCTTATCTGATATGACGGCGGCATTCCGCATAATTTGAAGTTCTTCTGAATCTTTAAGCAAACGCATTTCATCGAGTATCAAACGGCTATCGTGAAGCTCAGTGGGTGCGGTTATACCACTACGCGCTTTCTCTTTCACTTTGTTAATCCAATTTGTAACACGCACATCTAACCTCGCATCTTGCCCTAAAGCAAATGACAGCTTAGATTGATTGGCTAGCAAATCAGGTAGCATCTCATCCAATTGAGTGATGGAATACGCCTCATCAAAACCAAACGCTTCTTTCGCAGCCTCTGAGCCATAACGAAAACCATCCCAGATCTCACGTTTTTCGTCTTTATCGCGACAAAACAACAAGTATCTGGTTTTAGATTGATCCGCATCAGCAACAATGACCAGAACAGCTTCTGGCTCACGAAAACCCGTCAAATAATAGAAATAACTGTCAAAACGAAAAGGATAATACGCGTCACGATTGCGCAAATGCTCCGGCGCAGTTGGAATCACCGCCACGCCTTTTTGTATGTGTAATGCAAATTGTTGGCGTCGTGTTTTGTAGGTTGCTATCGAACTCATGATTTTAATTTTGTCATAATTTATGTACTCATTCGGACACTTTCTTACTGGTTAGCATGTCATCCAGACAATCTAACCGTGCAGGCGTTCCCACATCAATCCAGACGCCTTGGAAATGCTCACCACTGATTTTTTGGTCATTAATAGCGCTACGTAGCAATGGCGCAAGCTTTAAAGGTTTATTAGGCAACACATTACGAAAAAACCTCGATTGATATGCACCCACACCACTAAACGTGAGTTTGTTACCACCTTCTAACTGGACTTTTTTTCCATTCAAAGAAAAGTCACCCTGTGGGTGATGTTCAGGATTGTCAACTAAAATCAAGTGTGCAAGGTTTTCTTCAGGGCTTAATTGCATCTGCGATAAAACAGACAGCAAAGCGGCATAATCCATTTCACTATAAACATCTGCGTTTACCACTAAGAATGGCTGATCCTGTGATTTATTAGTCAATAATGGCATAGCATTGGCAATACCACCCGCCGTTTCCAAAACCAAGGGTTCATGTGAATATTCAATTTTCACGCCATACCGATCACCATTACCAAGAACAGCTTCAATCATTTCGCCAAAATGAGAATGATTAATCACAATTTCGGTAAACCCCGCATTAGCAAGCCGAATCAACTGATATTCAATCAGCGATTTCCCTCCTACTTGTAAAAGTGGCTTCGGTTTCGTGTCGGTTAAAGGACGCATACGCTCTCCCCTCCCTGCCGCCAAAATCATCGCTTTAAAAGGCATGTTGTTAGAAACCGTAGCCAACGTCTTTCTCCGACTTTCCTTCCAACTCATTAAGCAGAACAATCATTGGGTGCAACGGGCGATAGCGCTTACAGGCTTTACGTAAATAGTCCATAACCAATGGCATATTATTGAGATAGACTTCTTTGCCATCTCGGTAATACAAACGCGCAAAAATACCCAACACCTTGAGATGACGTTGCACGCCCATCCATTCAAAATCACAATAAAATTCAGGGAAATCTGGATTCACAGGTAACCCTGCCTTTTTAGCTTTTTCCCAATAACGAATCACCCAATCCAATACACGCTCTTCTTCCCAATGAATGTAGGCATCTTTAAATAATGACACGAGGTCATAGGTAACCGGGCCATAAACTGCGTCTTGAAAGTCGATCACGCCTGGGTTTGGCTCGATAACCATGAGGTTACGGGAATGGTAATCGCGGTGCACAAAAACTTTAGGTTGCGCCCGATTATTTTTTAGAATTTCAGCATAAATGGAATCAATCACGGCTTTCTGGCCATCTGAGAGCACTATTTTCAAATGCTTGGCAATATACCAATCAGGAAATAAGTTTAATTCTCTCAGCAAAAAATCCTCATCATAATTCGGCAACACATTAATGCGGCTTGCCAGCTGAATTTTTACCAGCGTATCCGTTGCATCATGATACAACCGATCAGCATCGTCCGCATTGGCTTCAAGTGCCTGCAAATACGTAGTATTACCGAGATCTGAAAGTAACATGAAACCTTGTTCGGCATTCTGTACCACGATGGTGGGTACATGCACACCTGCTGCACCAAACAAACCCGCAACATGCACAAATGGCGCGCAATCTTCATGCTGCGGCGGCGCATCCACTGCAACCAATGTGCCATCATCAAAAGAAACACGAAAATAACGCCGAAAACTAGCATCGGTTGAAGCTGGTGCGAGAGTAAATGACTTACCTGGAAATTGTGTTTTAATCCAACTTTCTAAAAGTTGCTGTCGTTCCATCGTTATAGCCCTAATATTTGCTGTTATTACATGAAGAATAATGAAAAAAATGACAAGAAAGCACCTATTTTAGTTTATATGACCGCAAAATTAATCCTTCGATTGCCTTATTATTAGAATTATGAGATTTTACCATGTAGCAGTCACATCTAGCTTCGAACACGACACACTAGATATCAAAGAAAAAATCATGGAGAACACATTATGCTTAACAAGAAAGTACTAGACGAAATCGGCTCAAAAGTCACAGAAATACTCGAACATAGCCCGGCAAAAGACGTAGAAAAAAACATCAAAGTTTTATTAACGGCTGCATTCTCTCGACTCGATTTAGTCACACGTGAAGAATTTGATGTGCAACAAGAAGTACTGTTACGCACCAGAGAAAAACTAATCTTATTGGAATCAAAAGTAGCCGCGCTAGAAGAACAGTTAGGGCTGTCCGCACCACAAGTCGTTGCAACAGAATCACCCGACGAACCCATTAAAAATGAGTAGGCTCCCAACTCGCATTCATTGAGACTCATGAATAAGCTACTTATTCATTAAACCCTCCATCTTATATGTCACTTGCAGTCCTTTATAGCCGCGCACTTTCAGGCATGGATGCACCACTGGTAACGGTGGAGGTACATATCGCTAATGGCTTACCTAGCTTCACTATTGTTGGGCTTGCTGAGACAGAGGTTAAAGAAAGTAAAGACCGCGTCCGTGCAGCACTCCAAAATGCACAATTCAAAATCCCCGCTCAACGCATCACCATTAACCTAGCACCCGCTGATTTACCCAAAGAAAGTGGGCGCTTTGATTTACCCATTGCACTGGGTATTCTGGCCGCATCAGGGCAAATCCCCGCAGACAAACTGGATCAATATGAATGGGCTGGTGAACTCGCATTAACAGGTAATCTGCGCCCAATACGTGGTGCGTTAGCTATGACTTATGGAGCATCTCAAAGTGGGCGGATCTTTGTCTTGCCACAACAAAATGCCACTGAAGCTGCACTGGTTAAAGAAGCGGTTGTTTATCCGGCGCAATCATTACTCCAAATATGCGCGCACCTGACTGAGCGTGAGCCGTTGCAACGTTTTATCACACCCACTGAAGATTACACGCAAATCGCACCTTCTGCTTACCTTGATTTAGAAGATGTAAAAGGCCAAATACATGCTAAACGTGCTTTAGAAATTGCCGCCAGCGGAAATCACAGCCTATTAATGATCGGCCCACCAGGCACGGGAAAATCCATGCTAGCAACACGTTTTCCAGGTATTTTACCTTCTATGACCGAACAAGAAGCATTAGAGTCCGCCGCTATACAATCTCTCAGCAGCGGCAGTTTTAATATCGTCAATTGGAAACGCCGCCCATTTCGTTCGCCCCACCATACCGCCTCCGGTGTTGCCTTAGTTGGCGGCGGCAGCAACCCACGCCCCGGTGAAATCTCATTAGCTATGAATGGCGTGTTATTTCTTGATGAATTACCCGAATTTGATCGCAAGGTACTGGAAGTACTGCGTGAACCGTTAGAGTCCGGACATATCACAATATCTCGCGCCGCGAGACAAGCCGAGTTTCCCGCTAAATTTCAATTAATTGCCGCAATGAACCCTTGTTCTTGCGGCTATTTGGGACACCCTAATGGCAAATGTCATTGCACGCCAGACCAAATTTCACGTTACCGAACCAGAATCTCCGGTCCATTACTTGACCGCATCGACATACAGATCGAAGTGCCGGCTGTACCAGAGAAAGATCTCATGCGCCAAAGCATAACTGGTGAAAAAAGCAGCGCCATAAGGCAGCGTGTTGAAAAATCACATCAACGACAACTTAACCGGCAGAGCAAAACCAATAGCCGACTGAGCGTCAAGGAAATCGATCAATTCTGTGCTCTGGATACAACCAGCGAAAATTTGCTCAAAAATGCCATCCATCGCTTAAATTTATCCGCTCGTTCGTATCATCGCATCCTGAAAGTTGCGCGGACCATTGCAGATTTAGCGGATATTGAGAAAATCAATAACCAACATATTGCAGAAGCGATTCAGTATCGCAGGTTAGATAAAAGTTAAAATATAGAAACTGATGAAGAGACAGAAATCTTAATGACTCACTTACCTAAGAGCAAATCCAGAATATCTTTATTTTCTCGGTTTATCTAATCTAGTAATTATATCGTCAAAACCAGAAAAACCACCATTCCGATCATTTCTATTGGCCAGAATGAAAACGGATACGATACTCGCAATGATTTTTACAATATTCGTGTAATCTTCCAGTGTCATTGTTTTTTTCTTTTTCACACCGAACAAAAGACTCTTTTCTTACTATCTCTATTAAACATTTAATTTGTACAAGAAATCTCCCATAACACCACCATAACCTCATACTTATGTGTCTATAATAATGATTGACATTTCTATCATGTAAATATGGTTCATCTGGCAAGTGCGTACTATCGAGTTCAACCGAGCAGAAGAGCATATTTAGTTTCATGCAGCGCCATAATTTTCAGTTTAAAGAATCCGATATCCCTGAAGCCATAAACCATTTTATGCAACGTTTTGATCTTGTTATTGGTGCCTTCTAAGGGCTCAGTTGATAAGCCATCAAAGTCGAAGTAAGCAAGGATGCCTGAGCGGTGAACAGCAAGTGTTTTGGAGAACTTCTTGTGCATGTTGACGTTGGAAGCTACGGCTTTCTTTACCCGCTCGTCAAGCGCCTTTTGAGCCGAGGCTTTATCTGATTGACGCCAGATATTGCGTAACTCTTCTTTCATGTAATAAGCGGTTGCTAAAGGTTCATTAAGCTTCAATGCTTCATCCAGACGTTGAC
>JAJFJG010000041.1 GCA_021774265.1 Nitrosomonas sp. | reverse complement strand
TCGCTTGTTGCGGTGACATGCCATTTCGCAATTCATCTCGTATTCGCTCGTTAATGAGTACGTTAGCATCAATCGCCATACCAACAGTTAATGCAAGTGCGGCCATGCCAGGTAGTGTTAATGTTGCTTGCAGAATGGATAGAAGACCAATGAGTAGTAGCAAATTGACACTTAATGCTGTGACGGAAATGATACCAAAAACCCTGTAATAGACCATGATGAAGATCGCAACCGCAAGAAACCCATACAGTGTGGAGTTAAAACCTCTTGCGATATTCTCGGCACCAAGACTTGGTCCAACTGTGCGTTCTTCGATGATTTCCATCGGTGCAGCTAATGCACCTGCTCGTAAAAGTAATGAAATGTCCCGTGATTCAATGCTACTCATGCTGCCGCTGATTTGTACGCGACCACCACCAATCTCTTCACGGATGACAGGGGCTGTAACTACTTCGGTATGATTTTTATCTGTCAATAAAATCGCCATGCGTTTACCAACATTTTCACGTGTTAGTAATCTGAAAATACGCGAACCATTATTATCTAGGCTGATATAAACAGCTGGTTGACTATCTTGATCAAAACCAGGTTGGGCATCAGTGATGCGGTCACCTGTTAACAGTACTTGTCGTTTAACGAGTATTGGCCCGCCACCACGTTCTTCATAGAGCTCTGTGCCAAAAGGAACTTGCCCACGTAAAGCGGCATCAATATCTCGGTCATCATCAACCATGCGTATTTCTAGTGTCGCTGTACGACCTAAAATATCTTTAGCTTTGGCTGTATCTTGCACGCCTGGTAGTTGCACAATGACGCGATCAGCGCCTGCCTTCTGAATGATAGGCTCAGCCACGCCCAGTTCGTTAATACGATTTCGCAAAGTTGTAATGTTCTGCTGTACAGCAGATTCTTGCATAGTGATCTGCGCTTCAGGCTTGATGGTGGTATTGAGGTGGAATCTTGTGTTTACTTTTTCTTCACGTAAGTTTAAATCAGTGAAGTTTTCTTTGATTTCTTCTGCCGCTTTGTCACGTGATTCAACATCACGGAATTTAAGTGTTAGTTGAGAGCCTTGTCTTTCAATTCCAGTGTAAGAAATACGTTGTTCTCGTAAACTACTACGTAAGTCTGCGCTATAGCGATCTAGTGATTTAGTGACTGCACCATCCATATCAACTTGCAACATAAAATGCACACCGCCGCGCAAATCAAGACCTAAATACATTGGTAAAGCACCTATGCTCGTTAGCCAGTCTGGAGAATTCGGTAGTAAATTAAGTGCGATGATATAGTCACTTCCTAGAGACGACTCTAAAACGTCTCTAGCTTTCATTTGTATATCTGTGTCTTCAAAACGCACTTTGATACTGCCAGAATCAAGGAACATTCCATTGATAGGGATATTGGCATTTTTTAAAGTGTCTTCAACTGTTTGTAGAAGCTCGGTGTCAGTATTAGCGGTAATTCGTGATGGAGATATTTGTACTGCAGGAGATTCGCCATAAAAATTTGGCAATGTGAAAAGTAATCCAAGCAGAAGTGAAACCGCGATAATTATATATTTCCAAAGCGGGTAGCGGTTCATGGTATTTAAGTTCGATAATTAGTTGAAAAAAGCAAAGGTCAGATACACCTGCCTTTGCAATAGTTAATTAGTCTTTTTCGTTATTCTTTGGTGATTCAGTATCTTTATCTTCTGAAGAATCATCAGTATTTTTAGCTTTTTTTGTCCTAGTTACTTTTTTAACTTCTTTGTCTTCCATTATTTCAGCATCTTCTTTAGATTCTGTATTTTTGACAGCTTTGGTTGCTTTCTGTCCTTTGCCACCTCTTGGTGCGATGTCTTTAAGTGTTCCCTTAGGTAATAAGGTTTGAATCGCTGTTTTAACAATAGTAACTTCTATGGCCGGTGCGATTTCAACAATGACATAGCTTTCGCTGACATTGGTGATTTTTCCTAAATTGCCGCCGCTGGTAATGACTTCATCACCTTTTTGCAATGCTTCAATCATCAACTTTTGTTCTTTAGCGCGCTTTGATTGCGGACGAATTAACAATAAGTAAAAAATAACAAAAATACCGATTAACGGTAAAAGTGTCATAAAGCTTCCCTCAGATTGAGCTGGCGCAGCAGCTTGGGCGAAGGCTTCACTAATCAGCATGGTATTTCTCCAAATTCATTTTAAAAAAATTTACATATTAGCATGATGCGAGCCTATGCTTGAAATTCTCGTGCATATTCTTTAAATTCCCCCGCTTCGATGGCAGTACGAATTTCAGTCATCAGCTGTTGGTAGTAATATAAATTGTGTATCGTGTTTAGGTGTGAGCCTAAAATTTCATTAATACGCTGCAAATTGTGCAAATAAGCACGGGTAAAATGTTGGCAAGTATAGCAACCACATTGGTCGTCAGGTGGTGTCGTATCTAAGCGGTATTGACTGTTACGTAATTTGATTACGCCTTTGCTCGTATAAAGCCAGCCGTTACGTGCGTTGCGCGTTGGTAAGACGCAATCAAACATATCCACACCATGTGCGACTGCATTGATGATATCAGATGGTGTGCCGACCCCCATTAGATAGCGTGGCTTGTCAGTCGGTAGTAGTGGTGCGGTGTGTTTTAAAATGCGTTGCATGTCTGCCTTGGGTTCTCCGACTGATAACCCGCCAATGGCATAGCCATCAAAACCAATTGATTGAAGTTCGGCAAAAGATAAGTCCCGTAATTTCTCATGCATACCCCCCTGAACAATGCCAAACAATGCATTTGGGTTGCTCTTATGAGCTTGTTTTGAGCGTTTTGCCCAGCGTAAGCTGAGTTCCATAGACTCACGCGCCATCTTCTCATCCGCAGGATAGGGCGTGCATTCATCAAAAATCATCACAATGTCTGAATTTAATGTGCGTTGAATTCTCATGGATTCCTCTGGTGTAAGAAAACAACTATCCCCATTAACTGGTGACCTGAATTCAACGCCTTCTTCAGTAATTTTACGTAACTTGCCTAAACTAAATACCTGAAAACCACCGGAATCAGTCAAGATAGGCTTGTGCCAGCCCATAAAATCATGTAAGCCGCCATGCGCTTCTATGATTTCCAGGCCAGGGCGTAGCCATAGGTGAAATGTATTACTTAAGACAATATGCGCGTCAATTGCTTGTAAGTCAGCTGGTGACATGGTTTTAACCGCACCATAAGTACCAACAGGCATAAACGCAGGGGTTTGTACGACACCGTGATTGAGTGTCAGTGTGCCGCGACGGGCAGCGCCATCCGTACAGCGCAACTGGAATTTCATGATTTTTTCTCAATGAGCATGGCATCGCCATAGCTAAAAAAACGATAGCGTTGTGCAATCGCATGTTGATATGCGTGTCGGATATTATCTGGACCAGCAAAGGCAGATACGAGCATTAATAAGGTCGATTGTGGTAAATGAAAATTAGTGAGTAATCGATCAACAACTTGGAATTGGTATCCCGGTGTAATAAAAATATTAGTGTCACCATGACCCGTTTTAACTTTGCCATGATTAATAGTAGCAGAAGCCTCTAAAGCCCTCAATGAGGTGGTACCAACGGCCATGATCCGTCCTTCGGTTATTTTAGCTTTTTGAATAGCGCTTACTGTTTCAGGTGGAATATGAAAAAACTCATTATGCATGATATGGTCAGAAATATTTTCAACGCGCACCGGTTGAAATGTCCCCGCGCCAACATGTAGTGTCACGTAGGTAATCGCAACGCCCATCTCACGTAATTTAGTCAACATCATGTTGTCAAAATGTAAGCCCGCCGTAGGTGCGGCAACTGCGCCGATATTTTTGGCGTAAACGGTTTGGTAGCGTGCTTCATCGATAGCGGTGCTTTGCCGTGAAATATAGGGTGGCAGCGGTAAATGTCCATGTTGCTCGAGTAGTGCAGTCACTGTTTCTTCATGTTCAAAGCGTAACGTATAAAAATCATTCTCTCGCGCAGTAACAGTTACAGGGATGGACTCAGCAAGTAACAACTGCGTATCGGATTTGGGCGCATGGCTGGCACGGATAACGGCGAGTACATGCTGATCATCCAGTACTCGTTCCACCATTACTTCCACTTTTCCGCCACTGCTTTTTGTGCCAAACAGACGTGCTTTAATCACACGAGTGTCGTTAAACACCAGCACATCACTGGCGCATAAATAATTAGGTAAATCAGCAAACATTGCATCATTTAGTTGGCTATGAGCGCCGCCCAAATGCAGCATTCGGCTGCTCGTGCGTTGTTCCGCGGGAAGCTGTGCAATCAAATCACCCGGCAAGTCAAAATCAAAATCCTGTGTTTTCATGGAGCGATATTATACTGGTGTAGCGAGTACTAGCACACTAACTGATTCAATTGAATGGCGAGATGGAGGCAGCGATAACCTTGTTTGTTACTGGTGACTACCAAAATCTTCAGCAATAAGATGAGTTATGTTGGTTTTTAAATATTGGTTCGCGAACAAAAAAGCCGGGAATTGGACTCCCGGCCCTGAATATCATGGTTTTAGCGTTTAGTAGCGTGAGCGCCAAAGTAAATTTGTTTGTTGCAAGTTTTGCAGGACCAAATCGCAAGAAGGATAGGCGTCAGCGCTATATGCTGATGCGCATTCGTCAAGTTGTTTCCTGGCCTTAGACAGCTGGTTTAATGCAGTCATTTCAATCTTTGTGCGCCTATATTGGTCTTCTTTACTTCGGTCTGAATCAACGTTCTGAATGCTGAAATTAATGTCCTTTTCAAGTGATTCTAATAAGCGAGCTGTGCGAGTATAGCCATTGTTGAATTTCTCGACATCCTTCTCAAGGATAGCCGATTTCAGAATCGCTAATTCGGAAAAAATCTGGCCCCATCCGTGGCTGCTGTCAGCAAAATCAAGAGATCCTTGACATTTATGGCAATGTGGCCAACTACCATTTTCATCGACCCATCGTGAGCTGTAATTGGTCGAAACTGCAATGCCAATAGCACCGGTTGGTGGTGTAAAGGATTGGCTTCCATCGATATACTCAATAAATGCCTCGTCGGTATATGGACATCCTGATTTTGGTATCCAGACATAGATATCTTTCCAGAAGTCAGCAGAATTTAAAGTGTTATGGTAAGTATCCAAATGGCGGTAGTAAGCTGGCATCGTGAATTTCCGGGCGCAGGCCCAGTCAGGTGCTTCTAGCAAAGTGTTGCCACTATATAATTGTTGTTCCTGACGATTTTCATTATCATACCAAACGTAATAGTCAGCTAAACTCGTTGTTGAATAAACAGCTAGTACTAGAAACATCGGAGCGATTACTGTTGAAAGCTTTTTCAAAAAGTGGTGGTAGTCAATGCGGTTTGCGGGAAAACCGCTAGTTAAAAAATTGATTAATTTGTTCATTTTTTTCTCCATTTTGTCTTAAAATAAAAAATGACAATCCAGTATTTGATAAAATAATTAATAAATCTGGTATGCAAGCTAATAATGATTAGTTCATACAAAATAGTCTGTGTGAAATAACACATTGGTTGATATGTTGCATTAATGGACGCGTTAACGTTTGAACACTAGACTGACAATACCGCCAAGATTTCAAGCCGTTTAAATTTTTGCTCAAATTTCTTAAAGGTCAAGAATCAAGTTTGTCGGTGTTGGCTCGGCGTCCGAATGTGGTGTTTAGGTTAAGGTTGCTGTATAGACTAAATTCAGTGATAATTGCACTCCTTTAGCTTATCGATAAAAGCAAAGGAAGCATTAAAAGACATTTGCCGGGATGGCGGAATTGGTAGACGCACTGGATTCAAAATCCAGCGATGGTGACATCATGGGGGTTCGATTCCCCCTCCCGGTACCAATATAGGCTTTCAGAAAACCTCAAATCGCATCAAACCCTATGTAATTATTAAAGTTTTACCTTTTTGTTTGTGTCGTGTCGTATCATGTCATTCATTGACATACCGTCAATTTAACGGTACTTTTGACGGTACTTTTTGATGCCGCCATGAGAGATACCGTCAAATGCTCACCGATACCGCTGCACGTAACGCTAAGTCAAAAGATAAGCCCTACAAAATAAGTGATAGTGGAGGTCTTTATTTGCTGGTGAAAACTACGGGTAAATATTGGCGCATGGATTATCGATTTGCAGGTAAACGTAAAACATTGGCCATCGGTGTTTATCCAACAATTACTCTTGTTGATGCCAGAAAGAAGCGGGATGAAGCAAAGAAACTACTGGCTGAAGATATTGACCCGGCAATTGTTAAAGCGATCAATAAGCAGACAAAACAATACGCAGCAGAAAACACCTTCAAAGCCATCGCCCTTGAATGGCACGCTAAAACGTCATCTACATGGGCAGAGTCAACCGCTCACAATATCAAACGTTATCTTGAAAAAGATATCTTTCCATGGCTGGGCAATCGAGTCATCAAAGATATAGCAGCGCCGGAATTGCTGGCCGTTTTACGCAAAATAGAAAGCCGTGGTGCACATGAGAAAGCCCAGCGTTGCCGTGAATATGCTGGGCGGGTATTTCGTTATGCCATCGCCACTGGACGCGCTGAACGTGACCCTAGCGGCGATTTAAGAGGTGCGTTAACACCCGTCAAAGTAAAACACCATGCCAGTATTACCGACCCCAAAGGCATTGGCGCATTATTGCGTTCAATAAAAGGCTTCAGTGGTTCATACATTACCAAGTGTGCTTTACAACTTGCGCCAATGGTATTTGTGCGACCGGGTGAACTACGCCATGCCGAATGGTTGGAAATTGATCTTGATAAAAAAGAATGGCGCATACCCGGCCATAAAATGAAAATGAATGAACCGCACATTATCCCCTTATCACCTCAGGCCATTGTGATATTGCAATCCATTCAGCCATTAACAGGACAAGGAAAATATATTTTCCCAGGCATACGCAGTGCAGCCCGGCCAATGTCGGAAAACACCATCAATGCCGCATTGCGGCGTATGGGTTATGAAAAAGATGAAATGACCGGACATGGTTTCCGTAGCATGGCTAGTACGCTATTACATGAACATGGCTGGCCGCATGAAGTCATAGAGCGACAATTGGCTCACGCAGAACGTAATAAGGTGGTGGCAGCTTATAATTATGCTGAACATTTACCGAAGCGTAAAGAAATGATGAATTGGTGGGCTGATTATTTGGATAGTTTGGCCGCTGGTGCCAAAGTAGTGAATTTTCCAAACGGTTGAATATGGAGACGCCTCTGGAAACCTTTTTTTTAAATATTCAAAAAACATTTGCAGTTCATGATATCCTGCGAACTGTGGTGACTTAAGCAATGCTTCTGTGCAATATGTAGTCTTTTGTACTACAAACCATACCGAGTTTAGGCCTCGGTATAGTCGTAGATGAATTGCGCCCACAAAATTGAAAACGCTCTCTACCAGAGAAATGATTTATTTTGCAGGTACGTTAATTATGTTGCATACCTTGTTCATGTGTCAACAAGTATTCACTTTAATCAACAAGTATCAACAAGTATCAACATGAATCAATCCGCATTAAGTGCATGACTCTTTTTGTGGCTATGGTTCATTCTTGCAGATGCAGATCAATTTTGCGTTTTCCTTATTATTTCATTATCGTAAGGATTACATCACATGTCTCAGGAAACCGTTACAACCCCAATCCCCGAAGCCCTAAAAAACTTCGATCAACTTCCCAACTCTGCCAGCGTTAGGCAACCCGTCGTTCAAGCGCTCTATGCCTGTTCACCTGCCAGTGTATGGCGTGGTGTCAACGCCGGACGCATACCCAAACCGCGTAAATTATCACCGCGTACTACGTGTTGGAACGTGGGTGAATTACGTCAAGCGTTATCAACTAGCGGAAATGGGGAGGGGTAAAAATGATAAAAAAAATACCACCTCAAAAAGAAGCAGTATTTCATGAAATCAATCGACATTTTACTGGTGATAGCGCAAAAGAACAATGTGCCCGGCTTTTACAGGCGTTAAAAAGATTCAGCATTAACACCTTTGAAGCCAGTCGTGGATTGGGTATCTATCACCCACCGGCGAGAATATTGCAGCTACGGCAACAAGGTCACAAGATTAATACGATCTGGCAAACAATCGTGGCTGAAAATGGTGATAAACATCGTGTCGGTTGTTATGTTTTAGGCAGCGGTGGCCACCATGAATAATCAAGCATGGCTGCAACAGCTTGAAATGTTGTTAATTCGTTTTTCCCATTTGGGCATAGGTGCGGATGTGGTCTCACTCAGTATGATTGAGTTATGGGAACTCTATTTGTATTTATCTCGGATGGTTGACGGTTAACAATGGCAGCAAGCTACTTACTGCGACTGGGTAAGGTGAAAGGCAAGAATGGCGTTTTGAGCGCATTAAAACACAATAAACGTGAATTGCAGGCAGGCGCGAATATTGACCCGCTCAGAACGTCATTCAACTATTTCTCAACGGGTGCTGATGCGGCGGAGCAGGTTGACCGACGTGCCAAGGTGTTAATGGTTCAGGCGGGTATCGACAAACCTCGGAAAAATGGGGTGATGGCCTTGGAGATTATCTTCAGCTTGCCGATTGATCGACACCAGCAAGACACCCGGCCATTTTTTAAAGATTGCCTGGAATGGGTTCAGAAACACATACCGGGCGTGTTGTTGTCCTTTGATGTTCACCTTGATGAGAGTGCGCCTCATGCCCACGCACTAATATTGCCTTTAGTGGATAACAGGATGAAGGGTAATGAAATTATGGGCGGCAAAGGTAATCTAATGCGACTTATTAACCTCTTTCATACGGAGGTTGCCCGACATTATGGCCTAAGCAGAAACGAAACCAAACGACTCACCAGTCAGAATAAGGCGCACATGGTAAAACAGGTTTTATATACATTGGCTGCTGATCCGGTCAAAAAATCTATGGTCTGGCCGTGTGTGCGTGATGCGGTTCAAAAAGACCCGTTGCCCTATGCTCAACTACTGGGTATTGAATACAAGCGGAAACCTTCGGTTTATGCCGGTAAATCATTTGTGCAGATCATGACCTCAAAAGGTAAAGGAAAAGCCATAAACACTATATAGCGTTTTAACCCCTAAAAAGATAATTCGCTATCCTGTGTATAGCGTTTCATATCCACACCAATTTAACGAGAGCGACTATGGTCACAAAGAAGAAAGCCAAAGCAACCACAAAACGCGAACCTAGCACACTTAATATCCAAGGCGAAAAAGGGAAGAGTGAAGAACGCAAGCTTGCTGAAGTGCAGTTATCACCCGCCATACTCAATACGATTGCAACGCAGTCTTTTCTTAAGACATTTGCGGGTGAAGTCGACTTGACGGAAGCAGTCACGGTTATGAAAGAAAAATCAGGCAAGATTATTGCAGGTGATTTAAGTGAACTTGAGTCGACGCTGGCCGCACAAGTTGTTTCACTCAATACAATCTTTACTACCTTAGCAAGACAATCCGCTTCAAGTGAGTATGTGAACCAAATGGAAATAAATATGCGCCTGGCATTGAAAGCGCAAGCCCAATGCGCCCGAACCATTGAAGTATTATCAACGATCAAAAACCCACCGGTGATATATGCCAAACAAGCCAATATTTCACACGGACACCAGCAAGTGAATAATGGCAATCAACCAACGCACACGGGAAAAATATTAAATTCTTCAAACGAACTATTAAACGAGGACAACAATGCGACATTGGACACCAGAAGAACGTTTGAAACAAGCAGCGTTAATCAGAACATGGCAACCGTGGAAACACTCAACAGGGGCAAAGACGGCGGAGGGTAAGGTTAGGTCAAGCCAGAACGCTTATAAGCATGGGTTGGGTCAGTTTCAGAAGGAAATGCGAGTGTTGCTGAGGGAGTATAAGAAGGTTGTTGAGGTGGCTGGTAAATGATGGCGGGGTGTTTGTGGGTATGTTAAAACTGTAGGCCAATGCCTAATTTAATTTTTATATCCTGGGATAGGCGAGTTGTTTCATGAAAATTATTTGGTTGTCCTTCTGACGAGTGTTCTTTGCCCTAAGATATATGCTGAATTTAATAATATTTATCAAATAATTTTACAATTATAAGGTAGAATATTTACAATAATGTGTTTATATCTTTACAAAGATACCAGCTAACCTTTACAAAATTATGAAACTAGGTGATTCTAAACGTTCCACTCTTATACGTCGATTCTTGCTAAGCGCAATCAAATCAAATAGTCCTCATTTAATACAAGATGCGACGGAAACATTTCAAGTTACAAGGCAAACTATTCATAGTCATTTAGCTGCTCTTGTTAAAAATGGTCATTTAATCGCTGAAGGTAATACGCGCGGGCGGGTCTATCGTCTTGGTCCAAATAGATCACATGCAAAAACATTTCCCTTAAAAGAGTTGCGCGAAAGCGATGTTTACTATCATGATTTCAATATGGTTTTTAGCGATTTGCCTGAGAAATTAGAAGATATTTGCCATTATGGTTTTACTGAAATGCTTAATAATGCAATAGATCACTCTAATGGAAAATATGTTCATGTAAGTGTGGATAGAACATTAGAAACTATTACAATTAACATATCTGACGATGGCCAAGGTATTTTTGATCATATTGCTAGAGTTATGAAATTAAGAGATCCCAGAGAATCAATTCTTGAGCTAAGTAAAGGGAAGCTAACGACAGACCCAGAAAATCATACAGGGCAAGGGATTTTTTTTACTTCACGCGTGTTTGATGAGTTCTTTATATTCTCTAGCGATTTGGTTTTCACGCATAATGACCTTTACACAAAAAATTATTTAATACATACAAAAGAAAATCACAGAGGCACTACGGTTTTGATGAAAATGGCATTGGATACTAGAAAGAACCTTACTGCTTTATTTAATGAATTTAGTGGTGATGAAGAGGATGATTACGCCTTTAATAAAACAGTAGTTCCATTAAGACTTGCTTTATTTGATGGCGGACGATTAATTTCAAGATCACAAGCCAAACGGATCTTACATAGAATTGAAAAATTTGAGACTGTAATGCTTGATTTTGCTGATATTTATTTTATAGGCCAAGCATTTGCTGATGAGGTATTTCGAGTCTTTGCGCGAAAAAACAAACAAATTAATCTTATTCACATTAATACAAATGCGGATATTAATAAAACCATAACCGCGGCTAAAAATAACCCTGACTAATCTTTTTTCGATCTAGCGTTGGGTGGAGGCTAGTTGATGAGTCTACAAGTATTAAAGAAGTTATACTTCCTGAGCTTTCATTCATGCGGGCAATGCACGCCGCCCACAAATTTTAGTGTGTCGACTTTCAAAAACTGGTTAACATTTTTACATTTCAATAATTAGGTGAACTGCTAAAAAGTGTTAACTTTTGTGTTAACAAGGTAAACGAAATAAGTAAAACAACATTTGGAAAGTTCTACATCCTCGCAGACTTAAACATAAACTCTTAAGCAGGTTGGCAATTCATTGCAGTATCAATACCCGGTGCTGTACTAAGCTTTTGTTGGTGTTTATATTAGTGGTATTTGGTATGAGATAAGATGAATTGAAAGTTCATCTAAATGGAATTTTTGCTGATCTACTCAAGTGCCATCGGCAGTTATTACCTAAACTTTAGTTTTTTTTTAAATAAATTGAAAATATTTTATCCACAATAGCTGTGGATAACTTTGTGGGTTGTTTTAGTATTGAATTGTTAACTTATGAACCTGTAGGGATTTTCATTGGTTAGTCTAATTTTCATGCATATATCGTTATTTGTTAAGAATCATCAAATTAGCAATTTACCTACTTTACGTTAGTATTTGTTTCTGGTAATGGTTTTTTATATTAAATATTGTGGATATCCAACGTAAAGATAAGTAATTGATGCAAGGTATTTAAAGGTGGTTTGATGAAAATAAAAGTAACGTTTGGAGTGGTCACGAATGATTTGTCCTTAAATATTTCGGTCAATCAACTCATGCGATGCTGCGGGGATTTTTATTGCTGTTCGATTGATGGATAAATTGAAAAAATAATTTCTTGCAGCACAAAAAAATGACGGTACTTTTGACGGTATTTTTAGGAATGTAAAATACAAAACCCTTATGAATAAAAGTTTGTAGGGAGTTTAGCGGTTACCCCTCCCGCGAGATATCGTCAAATGCTCACCGATACCGCAGTACGTACGCTAAGCCGAAAGACAAACCTTTCAAAATAAGTGATAGTGGTGGCATTTATGGTTCATCTGGCAAGTGCGTACTATCGAGTTCAACCGAGCAGAAGAGCATATTTAGTTTCATGCAGCGCCATAATTTTCAGTTTAAAGAATCCGATATCCCTGAAGCCATAAACCATTTTATGCAACGTTTTTATCTTGTTATTGGTGCCTTCTAAGGGTTCAGTTGATAAGCCATCAAAGTCGAAGTAAGCAAGGGTGCCTGAGCCGCAAGTGTTTTGGAGAACTGCTTGAGCATGTTGGCGTTGGAAGCTGCGGCTTTCTTTACCCACTCTTCAAGCGCCTTTTGAGCCGAGGCTTTATCTGATTGACGCCAGATGTTGCGTAACCCTTCTTCCATGTAATAAGCGGTTGCTAAAGGTTCATTAAGCTTCAATGCTTCATCCAGACGTTGACGCTCATCGCGAGTATTGTCC
>JAJFJG010000005.1 GCA_021774265.1 Nitrosomonas sp. | reverse complement strand
AATCAGCATGCAGAATTTACCAAGTGTCAGCGTCAATATTTTCCAGCACATTCCTATATCTTAATGTTATTAAAGATATAATAATTTATGTTTTAAAATAATATACTCAAAAAATGGAAAATATTGGATGCTGATTAGCATTATTGATAACTCAATACAAATTACCCAGGCAAAAACAGGAAAAAAATTAAGAATTAGCATTGAAGGTGAACTACACACGCTTATCCAAAAAATATTGAACAGGAAGTCACAATATAAAATACGTTCATTCTATCTAATAGTAAACGAAACCGGCCAGAGATTTACTTATTCAATGCTTCGCAAACATTTTGACAAAGCAAGAGAAAAAGCCGGGATCAAAAAGGCAGATTTTCAATTCAGGGATTTAAGAGCCAAGGCAGGCACAGATAAAACAGAATCAAGTGGTGATATAAGACAAGCACAAATGCAGCTCGGACACTCTAGCGTTACGATGACTGAGCATTATGTGCGCGGCAGAAAGGGCGACAAGGTCACTCCAACAAAATGAAAATTAGCTCTTTTAAAAACCACATCTATTGTAGATTATTATTTATCCAACTGAATTAGTATTCTGCACCTACGCGAATGAAATACCCTGAATATGAGAAATACAAGGTAGATTTATGCCAAGAAAATTCCAAAAATAAAATAGGTGTTTCGTCATAGAAAATATCAAAGGCTGAAAGAGAAAAATTACCCTACAAGAATAAAGAAAACAACAAAAAGTACCTAATAGACAAAATTGAAATCGTGAAAAAAATTATTTGAAGATAAAGACACTCTAATCGACGTTACAAGAGAAATAGGAATTGGCGCTAACGCAGTTAAATCTATAGTTCCATGATCTACTAGCGGCTTACAATAAAGATAGCCCTACGGCTATTGGAATAACAGGAAGAGTTGAGTTAAGAATTAAAAGAAAATAAAGTTTTTGCGGAACAGTTCCTTTTTTGCGGAACAGAACAAAATAAAATTACCTATAACCTATTGTTTTAATGGTGACCAAGGACGGATTCGAACCATCGACACAAGGATTTTCAGTATTCGATCCATCAATTCCATTTGGTTCCAAGAACTTCTCAACTCGTTGTTATTTATAATTATCTACTAACCGTCGTTAGCGCCAAATATCTACTAGCTTCCCTTAATATGTGTAATTATCTGAGCACGATTACACAGGAATTACACTAATATAATGAGTTATTACCAAACATATCATCGAGGCCAAATATTTTTTGCATGTACGAGCAATTCACGCCCTCGCGCCTCAATTGTCTCCTCATTCCAGACTGAATAATCAAGAAGTTCTCGATTTATTGCCAAAGCAGATTGCTTAGTGATCTCAGGCTGCTTTCCACTCCATGATACATTCTGAAGTGCTGAATTTAACGGATGTGTGAGCAAAGTAAGATTACCAATAGTATGGATAGCCTGGACACGCTTTTCAACTTCAGAATCAGTTTCATCTTCTAAAAAGCGCTCGAGTAGTGATTTCGCCATACGCCCATCAGGCAAAGGCCAATGAGCCTCCCAGCTAGCTGGCATAATATGCTCGATAGATAGCGAAGACCTAATGTGAATATCTTCATTCTTGCTTTTACGTTTTTCTTGCTCGATTCTTTTTAGAATAAATTGAAGCCTAATTGACGGTTTAATTTCTTTATATAAACCTCTAGTAAGCCAAGCTGAAGAAAAATTGGCATCATTTGGCCAAATTACTGCATCGCCTTCACCTTCGAGAAGTTTAGAACGTAGTGCTGTACTTACATCCTCTTTACCACGCAGCCCTTCGACCAATTGAAGAAAAAGTCGGTTGTAGTTTTTAGTAGTAAGGCCACAGACAGCTCGACGAATCAGGAATGATTCCAATAAACGTAACGCTTGTTGCAAGGATTCGCCTTGCAAGCCGACTTCACCACACAGGAAAAGAATCAATGGAAAGATGGTTTTTACATCGAAATCGTTAAGCATACCCCCAAAATCACTTAGATCGCTGGGTTCCTCTGGCGACATTAGTTTTTTGCATACCCCAGCATAATGAGTAGTATCCTTGAGTTCGGACTCCACACAGACATAGGGTTTTTCTGTTTCAATCCAGGTTTTGTAATCGTGGTAAAGACGACCAACATTGATGTCGGTTGCCTGTTTCATTGCCAGGAAGTATTGAAAAAAAAGATCTACACGTGGGCGCTTTAGACGCCCCTGCTTCTCCTCACGTTTCCAGAAATGATGATCAAAGGGTAACCAGTATTCGTTATAAAGCTCGTCCGGCGTTTTATCTTTATCGCCACGCTTCTCTCTATAAACTCGCTGAAAAATAAAGTTACGCATTAAGTCCGTCGGGGATAGTGGCTCGTTAAATCCGTTCAATGTCTCGAAAATGACTTGTGGGTCATCCCCCCCCCTCAAGTTCAATGGAAACAAGTGCGAGATCACGTTTCAAAGCATCAAATAATGCTTCAATTCTATCATCCGAGCTAGTCTCTCCAATAGGTTCGGAAACGAAGTCGCTAATCTGCTGATGGAAATAGTGATAAGCTGCAATCATAATCGGCTCCACTCCAGTTTTTTTCTTGCCTAACTCAGCCCTCTCAACTGCGGCAACATCCTCTTGTGAACCGCAATCCACTAGTGCTTTCATCTGTGGACGATCTACTTGTGTCGACCAAACCTTGTAACGCTCAGCCTTCTTGTCCTCCATTATCCCTTCGTTAACAATGTACTTATTCAACTCGTCCGCGAATTCCGATTCAAAAGTTCTCGCGACATCACGAAATGCATTTAGTAATACTTGGAAGGTTGTCAGACGCTGCTGTCCATCGACTACATCGTATGCCTGCACTTGACGACCGTAGGTGGGCAGCAGGGAGATCACAATGGCGCCAAGGAAATGGGGTGAAGTGGTTTTGTTATCTAGCCGTTGTTCCGTCTTAGCTTTGATATCTTTCCAGATGCGACCTAATTGGTGATCCTGGCGCCATACATATTGACGCTGAAATAAGGGAATAACGTAGCGTTTCTTGCCGTCAAACAGCTCAATTACGGAACGGGAAAAAGGTTTCATTCTGGAAATCGCTCCTAATGCGGAAATTAATGCTTCTATAGATAACTTTTAACTATCATTACGATATAAGACGAGTATCAAAGGTAAAGTGACAACGTTGTTACTCCATTTTTATGAGCATTAGATTGTGCACCTTACCTAAAGACTTACAATTAAATACTTTTACTTACGTTTCGTTAACCTGCAAGGTTAACTGTTCTAATAGTTAACCTAATTGATAAAACGAAAAAAGGTTAACCCCTTTTGAAAGTTAACACACTAAAATTTGTGTGCGGTGTGCATTGCCCGCATGAATAAAAATCTTGAAAGTACCTTAAGCTATCTGTGGTGATTATAGAGTCGGCCATTAAATAGATTGGTTAGAGTCTCCGCATTCTGGCTTTTCCCACAATGACAAACGAACTGTTTAATGGCCGGGTCAATAGTTTAATGTGTAAGGCGATAATCGGCCTCGATCAACTGTCTTGTTTTCGGCCAATACTGTTGAAAAACTCTGTTTTCGTTGTTGCTCGAAAAATATTAACTCCTTACAGGAGTTTTAAGCAAAAAGACGTAGGGAGAGACTCAGTTTCCCGTTATTTTTCTCTATGAAGCTTTGAGGCGCACATAAATAGCAATTGATTGTCATTTTGGATAAAAACGAAACTTGCCAGAAATATTGAGATTCAGATTCTTCGAGTTTTTCAACAGTATCGGCCATCAGCAGTCTGTTACCCGTCTACAGTGAATGGCTAGTCAACCTTAAAAAGCGATCATTCAACAAATCCTAACTTTTACATCTATAAGCAGATCATTAAAACTTGCCTTTTATTTTCAATAGTTGCGTCTCACCATTGGAATCATCTACGCCATCGTTGTCATTCACAATGTAAAGGCGCCCCTTTTTTGTTACAGCCATGCCTTCAATCTTCTCCAATATTAGTCCTTTCGTTTTGGCAAGGTCTTGCATAAGATCACGAACCAGTTTCTTTTGTACAATTGGAAAGTTTGGTGCGCCTGTTGCGGGATCTGCCACGGGAGTGAAACCGGCTATTGAGAATTGATAAATGCGTTTGATTGCAGCATCGGCATTGCCTTGATTGTCACGTTCAATGACAAGAAAGTTTTCTGCATCCAATGCAGTAATTTCAGACAACCCAACCCAGCCTCCGGCATCGGATATAGGCATTTCAAGCGGATAATAGAAGAAGCGCCAATTGCCGCTGGCAACTTCATATTGACCAATGCGCACATGGTCATCCCTGTCGTCGGCCCATTCACGCTGAAATGCGACATAAAGGACTTCATTGTCAATCGTGCCGGTTGAAGCGACGCCTTCAAAACCAAACCTGACTTGGCGTGCGTTCGTGCTGGCGGGTAATTGGATGACTTGATCGATAACACCGCTGGGTGATACGCCCAAAATGAGATTAAACGTGGCAAATGGTCGTTGACTATCACCCACGGTTCCGGCGCCTTCAGAAGCGATCCAAAACCCGCCCGATTTACGAATGGCAATGCCTTCCTGGTCGAGATTCACAGTGCCATCTTCATTCACCATATTGGCATCAATTGCCGCAAGCTTGTCCATACTGTCCATTAACACGATTTCTTCATTAATGACGGCTGGCTTTTCTTCAATATCCACTTTGAAAATACGCGCTTTGTTATAAAAGCTGTCGTGAATGGTATACAGGATGTTTTTGTCTGTTGGGTCGGCAGCTAATCCAGATAGTGCGCCCCAAGGTATGGGGGTGCCGTCTGTGCGATTTTCGGAAATAACCGTTGGGTAGTCAGGTTTTCTGGTTCTATATTTATAGATTGTTAACGCTGAACGGATTTTGTCATCGCGACTGTCTTCTTCACCTGCGGCAACGAATAACTTGCGCTTGGGAATGGCCAGCAAACCTTCTGGTTTGGTAGCGGAGGAGAGCAGTTGTTTGAATTCCGGTTGTGTCGCATCATTCATGTTGTATACCAGGACAACACTGGCACGTTCCGATCCGACAAACAGATATTTGTTTTTTCTAAAGTCGGCAACTTCCACGTTTTCTGGCTCATTGCCCTTTTTGCCAGAGCGGTCATCAGGATAATGCCCGTGGCGAACAATGGCGTGTTCCACACTGTTACCTGCTTCATAAACAACATCACCACTTGTGTTATAGATGGTATAACCGCGGCTACCGCCATCCAGGTCACCTTCGTCTGCGGTTGCAAATAATGTGTTATTAATCCAGCTCACACCATCCGGTTCACGTGCTATGCCGGTTAAATCTGCATCAAGTGTAATCTGTTTGTCTTTGGCGGTATCGATATCGAATAAATCTTGTGTTCCGGCACTGAAATGATTTTGGATTGTGCCAGTTTCAAGATCCACCAGAACCAGATGGTTATTTTCCTGCAACGTAACGACGGCTATATTTTGTTCATTAATATCCACATATTCAGGTTCCGGGTCAGTGGAAAACAGCATGCCAGCCAGGTTGCTTAAATTGACGACACGTGTGCTCCAATCCGCTGGATTACCTTGCAAATCCACAATAATCAGTTGGCC
>JAJFJG010000040.1 GCA_021774265.1 Nitrosomonas sp. | reverse complement strand
TTAATTTCTTGTCGCAATTCTTCTGATTCCAGGTAGTTGCACAGAAAGATAGTTTTTATCGCTCTACCCAATTTAATCAATGCTGCATACGTTGGATGTTGTACGTTGCTGCGGTGAAACAATGCAGGATCGTTTCGGAATCGGCAGTACGTGTACGAAGTGCAGTTGTAAACTTGATCAGCTCGTCGTACTGCTGGGCTATCAGTGTCCAGTTAATGGCTTGGCTAGAGAATATTGATGATAGGTTCGAGTAACGCTGGGTCTAATCCCATAAAGGTACCAAATCCGCCACTTTGTTTTTGATAGGCCGTTGTTATAACTTAATTAAACGGCGTTTATTGCTCCTGTTTTTCTGTGTCTGTCAGGTCACTATTTTTGGGAGAGTAATTCCGGCGGAATCTTTGAGTTTGTTATCAGAAAAATCCATACTCGCCGAGCATATTGGTGTGTTCCCAACAAATCACAGAATGACTGACGATAGCAGATAGCAACTTTTCCTTTTGTTCTGGTTCTTTTATACGGGCAAGTTTTTGCGACAGAGATAGGTAGTTCCAGCATATGATCGCGTTCTTGATGATGCGGTTGCAGCCTTCCGAAATCTCCTGTTCTTCCATAAGTGGCGGATTTGGTACCTTTATGGGATTAGACCCGACATGGTGCTGATAACTGGACGAAAGCACAACGACGAATATTCGCAAACGATTTCGACAATCTTCTGGTGGTTGATGGTGCAACGAATCGGGCCAAATTAGATAAAGCGCCGCATGAATGGCTACCACCACAGAAAAGCTATTGGTGCGAATATGGCAAGCGTTGGGAACGTATCAAAAATAAATATGGGTTGCGTTATAGCAACCAAGAGCGGGTTGCTCTAAATTCATTGGCTGAGACCTGTTAAGAGCCAATAATTGTTCTAGCAAGAGGGTCTAATCCGCAAAAAATGGGTGAAATGCGAGCCGTTACACGTATCTGGAGTTTCATATAGACCCAATGACCGGATAGCTGCGATAAGTGATCGATAATTTAGTACGCCAAAAAGTGTTTTATACATTAATTCGTTTATTTCTAGCCACAAAAAACATTATGCTTAGGCCTAATAGCATCAATGACCATTTGGAAGGTTCTGGGACCGAAATACTAGGGGAAGCTAAAAATCCACTACGAGTACCCACGATTTCATATCTTCCAACGATCTGTCCGTTATCATTTATCCCCAATAAGCCTGATCGGTCCAACGGTAACGCACAAAGCTCCTTTGATTTTTTCACAAGAGCAAATTTTGCGCCCATTTAATATTTGTATAGACTGCAAATAGCAGTGACCGTCATCGTTATTTCTTACTAGTGGGTCTTACAGGATTTGTTATTATGAAATATTAATCGATCAAATGCTATAAAAATTAAGGAGATACCATGATGATTGCCGTAATAGATGTCATTTCGGGGGCCTAATTCTAGTTATGCTCCTAAAGAGTGAGTATTGAATGGAAGCAATAATGGAAAGAGTTAAAGGCCTTCTCCCTGCCGCCTGCGATTTTCAGGGCGAATCGAAGAAAGCTCGTGAGGTAGCCAGAGATGAATATCGAAGGGTTGAAACAGAGCAGGAAAATACTCTGAGAATTTGCATCGATGGATTAGTAGCCAAACTGGCCAACAATATGGCTAACAAAATCGAAGAAACTGATGAAAAGGTTTCATATCAAATTTCCTTGGTAACTTCGTATGTGAGAACACACTTCATAATCAATGACATGATTATGGATGGTGATATTGTTGAAGCCACGACACTGATAAGAAAGCAATTAGAATCATTAACAAGAATGAATGAGCTCGATTCTAAGCCCTTATTAAAACTAATGAAGAAAACACCAAATGTCATTAACTGTTTTAAACGTCCAGGAAAGCAAATGTACCCGCACCTTTCTGAGGTTGCCCATTTCGCAACGTCCAGAGTTGGGGAGCTATTACATATTGTTGAGGATGGCGAGCTAGTTGGTCCTAGCTTACACCCTCAATATGTTCAAGCCGCTCACGGGTGCTTTGATTTGCAAGCATTGGTTACAGTTTACTTTCTATTCTGGTTTATTGATAAACAAGAAAGCTGGTATCCACACATAGATAAAGAAGAGAGCATGGCTGTTTTATATAGTGCTTTTCAAATCGCTTTGGATTCTGGTGTAATTGTAAATGATGAAAAGGCATAACAAGGCAAGCAGCGGACCGAAAAAGCAAAGCTTTTTTGTGTCCGCTGCTTTTGTCGTTATGCGCACATGAGGTGGCGACCCGATGATGAGTAGTTCCGATGACCTGCGAGAGCTCTACTACGAATTCGGCCGAGCGGCCGAGATGGCGCAGGTGATGGAGGCGGAAGCCGGTAATTTCGCCTTGGTCTATGCGACCATGCTCGTCAACACGTCCAAGATCACAGACGAGCAGCGCGAGTTCTTCCGAGCGCTGCTTCGAGACGTCAACAAGCGCACCTTTGGCAATCTGTTTCGGCAGATTCAGAAGATGGGACAGATCGATGACAGCATCGTTGCTACCGTGAACGACGCTCTGGAGAAACGAAACTACCTAACGCACAAATTCTTTCGAGAGCACAACTTCGCAATCCGCTCGGTTGAAGGGCGGAAGACCATGCTCGCCGAACTCCGCGAGATTCAAGTGGCCCTGAGTCTGGCACATGCAACGTTGTCGGCTATGACGGAGTCGTTGAGTCAGTTGCTTGCGAAGTTGTTCGGGCGCAACCTGCTCTCAGAGCAGGAAGCGCTCAACCTGATGGCGGAAGGGAAGCGAGTAGGAATCTGATGGCAGAGTCGGCCGACAACCGCCTGTCAGTACTGTCATGATTTTAAGATATGCGGTTTGCAAACATGACAAACGTAACAACTTTGTTGCTATTAATGCCAAAAGTATGGAAGATATGCAGACTAGATAATAATTTGCTAAGCGTCACGAGGCGTACATATTAACTACAGAAGATTCTAAGGTGACTATACAGCGAACTGCCGATAGCGGATCTACCCTGCTTAAAAATTTGCTCGTCATAGCAGCGATTATTGGTATCTTATTAATGATTGCCATCCCTTCCTATATAGACAACATTGAGAATGAACCGGTTAATAACACTACAATTAATAATACCGGTACTTCAACATATCTTGATCCAGTCAAAAAGGCACTAAAAGAAATGCCATGGGGAAACGTTGCTTTTAATAGTCCCAGGCTCCTTGGTTATGGAGAAACAAAAGTTGTGCAACTTCTTCTTTCAGGAAATAAGACTGATGATCAGCTACTCTCGCTGATTGAAGAAGACGGAAACAAGGAGACCTACTATATCAAGTTCAACAATGACATGCAGGCACGTCTAGTCGGCACAGCTTTTGAGGTAACACCAATCACACATGAGCGCCAAGCGGTCAGTGCTACTGGTGTAGCAGAATGGAAGTGGCAGATAAAGGCCAAAGAGTTGGGTGAACAAAAACTATTCCTAACGCTTAACTCACACATAGAGATTAATGGCCTAGATGCGAAACATACGGTAAGTACGCTTGATAAGACAATCAATATAGAGGTCGTATGGCCACAAAGCGTGAAGTATTTTCTGTGGAACTATTGGCAGTGGATATTCACCTTCGTGGCCCTACCGCTATTTGGATTCACGGCTTCGCGTATATTTCGTAGTAAGAAATCGGATAAGGGAGGCACCTAACTGGGCTTTTTGTTAGCCCTTCTTAATTCGTGAATAAAAATTCTGCAGACCGAAACCTGCAACTTTTTTTCATTGTTTCTTCCTTTCTTTTTAATTGCTTAAGATCAGGAACATAATCTTTGAGTTTTTCAAGCGTCCACGCACCAGCCGCAAGTGTGAGTCCTCCTATGCTAGGGCTTGGGTGTGTCTTCGTGGCATGCTTTGTAGTACGAGCGCAACACAGCATTTATTCTGTTCCTAAAACGATTTTTGGTTATATTAACAGGACATATAATTAGGAACAATGTTTTGGAATACATTATTAGGGGTTTTATATCAAATTAGGGTAGGGGAGTGCATTGTTCTAAAAACGATCGTTTTGGGAATAGATTGAAACCGGCTCGTTTGAAAAAAATGGCTATATTTGATTTTTCAGTTAGCGGTTTTCAAACAGCTTTTAAAATCACTTTTTGCAAAAATGATTTTTTGCAAAAGAGCCGAAAATACTATTGTTTGGTGGGCAGCTACCTGGTCACTAGGCCATATAGGTTCATTAGAAAATTAAATCTAGTTAAGAGATAATCTGTTTCACATGTAATCTAGAAAACATCAAAAAGATAAAGTAAAATAATAATTGGAATAGGTATACCTACCAACCATAATAAGATCCCTTTCATAAAAGCCTCCTGTAATCTTTTACTTAAAAATACTCATGAAGTAATTGGGTTAGTGTTTCCATGTGATTTTAACTCATATTGAAACTCAATTAAGTTACTCCGCTGCAAGTTTAAAAAACTAAAACTGATGTTTGCAACAGAGCTTTTCAAATGCTAATTAATAACTTTTTTTATGGTCTTTTTCGGAAGAATGGTTTCTATCCATGCCAGAACTGCCACTTGAGTTGTGATCTCGGTTTTCAGAAGAATGCTTTTTATCCTTGCCGTCTTCCTTTTTGGCAGAGGAGTTTGACTGTGACTGTTGGCCTGAATCCTTATCATCGATTTTATTTTGTTGCTGAGAATACTCGGCAAATGCGGACGCGCTGGCTAACAAAAAAACTGTACTGACGGCAAAAGCTATTATTGTGGAGGGTATTATTTTAAACATGATAAAGCTCCTTTAACTAAATTGATTAAAATGCATATTAAAATTCAAATGTGCAAATAGAATAATGATACAAAATATAATGTTTGCTTCACTCTTTTGCTGTGTCAGCTTATCGCTTACTAAGCAAAGCCTGTTTAGGCGTATATAAATGTACATGAATTTAGAGCCAAGAATTATTAACTATGTTAATAGCGTGAAATTGAATTAATGATAATGTTGCAATCAACTACCATGTGTATGCGTGCAGCGCGACCATCAATACTTTCGCGTAGAGTGGTTGATATTCAAAAGATGTGGTGGTTCCGGCTAGGTGCTGCTGGAATAGAGACAAGAAAGTTGATAGATTAAAGATTTTTGCACCCAATACTGAGTGTGAAAACAGAAAGATGAGATCAAAGTACACTTACCGCTGAATAAAAATGTTTCTCAGTCAGCAGAAAAACTATTATGCGGGTTAGAGATGGTAGTGATTGTCAAGGTTCGTGTGAAAATAGGTAATCTCAGGTACGAATAACGAATAACGAATAACGAATAACGAATAACGCATTACGTACCTTTGTGGGATTTAACCCTTAGTTGTTGAAATTGACTTGAGAGTTTACCGAGTTCATATTAATCATAGACCTAGGTTTTTTTATGGTTGGTAGTAAATTCTTTAAATATAACCAATTACCAAAATCAACAGTTAATTGCGACATAGCCTTATGCAACCTTGCTAGGCCGCAACGCTCCCTAGATCGCAAATTAATGCGCTTCAGTAGTGTATTTTAATTTGCTATTTATATCATCTATATTTGGTTCATACAGGAGGTTTGAATATGGGAAAAATGTTGGTTACTGTCTGGCTTGTGATATTCCTTCTGGCAGGACTAGCAACCGCGGCTGACGAGTCCCAGAAGGCGGAAACAGCCAAGAGCAAGGCGGGTGTACTGGAAGAGAAGGTCGCACCCGATGGCGATATGATGCCACCAAGTCCAGCTCAGCTCATCACTAAACCTCAAGTGCAGGCGGTCGATCCGACCGGCGAAGAACCGTTGGACGATGCGATCACTTGTCTTGCTCGCAGTATCTATTGGGAGGCCAGGGGCGACAATGATGCCAGTATGGAAGCCGTCGCCAATGTCGTTATGAACCGAGTCAGTCATGAAGGCTTCCCAAACACCATCTGTGGAATTGTCAAGCAAGGCCACGAGCAGGGTGCTTGCCAGTTTTCGTGGTGGTGCGATGGTCGCTCGGATGACGCAGAGGAGAAAGAATCCTATTCGCGAGCCAAGGAAATCGCTCGCATGGCACTCAACCGCCAACTCAAGGACAGAAGCGGTGGTGCCTTGTACTTCCACCATAGGGGAGTATCCCCGGATTGGTCCAAGGAATATATCAGGACCGTTGAAATCGGCGAGTTTGCCTTTTACAAACCGGCTGGCGGATTGGCAAAATAGGCTCTTCCTGTTGACATAGGCGACTCTGTTTAAAAAAATTATTTTTAACCAAAAGTGAATTTAAAATCTATTTAAAAACGGCTAACTGAAAAATCAAATATAGCCATTTCTTATTTTTTTCAATAGAGCCCAATTAAGCACTTAAAAGCAGAAAAATTTAACATAATCATTGAAAAATTGATGTAGACTTAACATATGTTAAGTTTGCAATTTAGACACATACAAAAAAAGATTTTTTGTTACGGTAGTTTGCAAAGTCAATGGGGCGAGATGCTCTATCGTATAAAATGGTTGCTAGCAACCTGCCCATTTGCTTAATCGGACCTAGCACTTTCTACTATGTACTTAATTATTTATGTCACTTGAAGAACAAGAATTATCTAATGAATTGTTAGATAATCGGTCGCCATTAATAAAAAGATTTTCCCACTTGCATCAGCTTAACAATAATGAAATTGATGCGCTTAATAAAATACATGAACAGACAACTGTTCTCGATGCAAATGAGATCATTCTGCATAAAGGTGACTTTCATAAAGAATGTATGATTATTATCAGGGGTTGGGCTTATCGTTCTAGCATGCTATCGAATGGTAAACGACAGGTTATTAATTATTATTTACCCGGTGACATTATCAGTCCCTTTGCGTTGCTCCAACCCAAAACAGATTATTCAGTTGCCAGTCTAACAATTCTAGAAACATGTGTTTTTAAGCCAGATTATTTACTACAAATGTTCTCTGCTGAACCAAGACTTGCATTGATTTATGGTCAAATGTTGGGTCGGGAAGATTCATTGTCTGCAGAACAGATAGTGCGCCTGGGTGTTCGTTCAGCCTATGAGCGTACAGCACATATATTGCTAGACCTCTATTATCGACTCAAATTGATTGGTCTAACTGATGGTGAGGAAACCTATTTTTTTCCAATTACACAAGAATTGTTGGCAGATACCCTAGGTATGAGTTTCGTGCATATGAACCGGACGCTGCATAAGCTTCGTGATAATAATTTAATCTCTATCGATTCAAAACAAATGACACTCTTGAATATTGATGAATTAATAAAAATTGCTGAATATCAACCATCCTATTCGCAGATCGGTTTAAATACAGACATAAACGAAATAATAGAAAGTACTAACCTTCATTAGTAAACCATCATGCTGATAACTATAAAAGTCAGTGCTTCACAGCTACCACTCATTCCCACATTTTAGCAGCAAGCCCAGCCTCTTCTTCATCAACCGCATTGGCGTAAATGGCGGTAGTTTTCATATCCGCATGCCCCATCCACTTTAAATACTGTTAACTGCCTAACAAGTAATTATATTGTTTCCGTATATCTTCCATACTTTTGGCATTAATAGCAACAGAGCCGTTTAGCCTAGTAAAGTGTCTTGCACTGCCTTGACACAATGAAACTAATGTATTTATTTCATTGTCAGGTCAATCGCGGTTTAATGCCGAGATATTTGCAAAACACTCCATTAGGCTCAGTAGGTTCATTTTTGATTTTCGGGCATGATAATAATCGTTTCCTTCGCTCCAGGTTCCCCTTGCGGACCTTGCGGGCCAGCCTTGCTTGAACCAAACGATATGCAACCTGACATTCCAGCAAGCACCAGGATTACTGTAAACAGTTTTAGTTTTTTCATTGAATTTTCCTTTTCAGTTGATATAAAGACACCATTTCGACAACATGGTCTATATCTGAACCTGTTGCTTTGTAAATAGTGGTGTAGGGTTCTGTTCCATTAATTTACGTACCTTTATGGGATTTGACAGTACTTCCACAGGATCTCTTTTAGTTTTCACCTAAACGCTAATCCATGACATTTTGATAAGTTTCTTTGTCGATCCGATAGCAAACGCAAGTAATGGCTTCAAGAGCAACGCGGTCGAGAATTGTAATATTTCCTCGTTGGTAACTGATAATATTTAGACTCTGTAGTGAACTTGCTGCTTTAGTAATACCAACGCGACGCACACCTAACATATAGGCCAAGAACACGTGCGTGATATGAAATGTATCGGCGTGCGCCCGATCTTGGGTCATCAGTAACCAACGGGCAAGACGCGACTCCACTGTATGAAAACGATTACATGCAGCCGTTTGTGCAATCTGGCTTATCGAGACATAAAGATAACGCTTTAACCCCCGCTGTAACGCAAGACTCTGTTCGAGTTCATCGAGAAACACAGGGGCCGCTATGCGCAATGCACTACCAGTCCCTTGAACCACTGCGTGAAATGGCGTGGTATCGACGCCCAATGTCAGTGTTATACCGAACATACCTTCATTACCGACCATTCCCACCTCTAAACCCGTACCGTCTTCTACCGGCATCACCATGGAAATGAAGCTACTAATCGGAAAATAAACATACGAAATAAGTTCTCCGGGGCGGTTGAGTACCTCTGTTAAAGTGAGTTCCACTTGTTCGAAATTTGCAAACAGCTGCTCATGATCCTTACGGGGTAGTGCAGCCAGCAAGCGATTAGCAGCAGGCATGGCTTGGACGGTCGACATCGGCAGTTCTCCTGTGAAACGAGGAAAAACCAATAAACGACATAAGAATCTAAGAAATCGATAGAGATCTCGATATTGGAGGGTCTGCTAGGGAGCATGATGTTGTTCCTCTAGTCATTTGAATAACAGAATACAGTATAAGTTCCTATACTATAAAATATTTCTTCCTTATGTGCGTTAGCGTACATACATAAGTTAATTTAAAACGACAACGGCATTATGGATAATTTTTAACAAAGTCTTTCGCCCTTCCGTGCTGATGATTGATCATAAACAATCATCAAATACGCAATAAATAATCGATTGTTTAATTAGGAGGTTATCGAGAAGAAATAAGCAGACGATCGTATTCTTCTTTGACCACACGGTAGCACTCACAAACCCGCGCTTCCAGTCCTGGCCGGTTCAGCACGGTAATGCGACCGCGCTGATAACGAATCAGTCCTGCGCGTTGTAAATTTCCAGCGGCTTCCGTGACACCTTCACGGCGCACGCCAAGCATATTGGCAATTAATTCCTGGGTCATGGATAAATCATTTCCGGATAGCCGATCAAGACTAAGTAGCAGCCAGCGGCATAGCTGCTGATCCACCGAATGATGCCGATTACAGACCGCTGTTTGTGCCATCTGAGTAATCAGCGCTTGAGTGTAGCGCAGTAATATAGGAAGCAGCGATTCATTACGACCAATTTCCTGCTGTAACAATGCGCTCGGTAGTCGGTAGGCGTGACCTGCGCTTTGCACTACGGACCGACTTGGCATGGAACCGCCGCCCATGAAGAGCGCGATACCAACGACACCCTCGTTGCCGACGACGGCAATTTCAGTCGATGAACCATCCTCTGTGACATAAAGCAGCGATACGATTGCAGTCGTAAGAAAATAGGCGTGACACAGCTCTCTCCCAGGCTCGTAAAGGACATCGCCGAGCGATAACGTGACAAGTTCCAAATGAGGAAGAAGGCGCTCGAATGCCTGTACAGCTAAAGTGTCAAGCAGATGATTTTGTCGAGGATTATGTGCGTTACCCATAACAAATTCACAATATTCTGTTAATTTATCGGTCAGAAAAACACAAATACATTCCATAAAATCATGGTTTTACACTAACATCTTATTAGCACGTATAAAAATAGAGCTTCTCTGTGTGCGTTACAGAACATACCATGCTTTGCTTAAAGCGTACTATATTTTTAAGCAGTGAAGGTTGCCATCTATAGCATCTGATAAAAACATGGGCGAAAAAGAAAAAAGATCAATGAGTTTCCTAAAAAGTAGAAGAAAACTAATCTACCCTGGAAACTCAACCAGTTATGGCTTTAATAGCTTTAATGTAATCAGTGATGACGTTAGTAAAGATCAGAAGGTCGTTTTAACGATCGATGAGCATGGCAAAATTTGTGCATGTAATCAGGTGGGTGGAAAGTTGCTTGAATGTTTACCCAGTGAATTGGTTGGACAACCTATTAGTAGGGTGCTACCGGAACTGACAGATATCAAGCTGTTTCAAGGTACGCGGAGTATTCCAGAGCTACTCGATTTGTCACGAATTGGCCATCACTTCGAAGTGATGTGCATGTTCGGAGCGAGTTATGCCGGTTATCTTTTTTTCAGCGATATAACAAATAATCACGGACAGAATCGATTACGACTGATTATCTGCCCGGTTCGGTGAAATTACATTATTTGCAACAGCAGTATGTAAAGGCGTTATGAAAATTGATTTATTCAATATCTTGGTTTGCAATAAAAAAAATTTTCTAACTAAAGGCAAGGGAGGTCAATAACTCAGATGTTCAAGCATCTCTAGTAATTTTGGAGGTTGACGTAACCCGGAACAACATAAAGGGGGCTCCTATGGACAATGCAATTAAAAAAGTCGAATTATTAATTAACAAGCTGATGGCTAGCGACTGGCCGTTGATCAGAAAATGTTCTTATATAAGACAACTCAGTCATGATGAAATCGATGCGCTCATCAAAATGCATAAACAGACCCGCATTATTAAAGCACGTAAAACTTTTCTAAATCAGGGAGAAATACAAAAGCAGAGTTTTATCGTCACTCAGGGCTGGGCCTATCGCTATTACGACCTCAGTAACGAAAAGCGGCAAATTATTAACTATTATTTGCCAGGTGACATTATTAGCCCATTTTTCTCAGTTATGCCAAGAGCCAATTATTCCGTCGCCAGTATTACACCCCTGCATGTATGTCCATTCAGTTCTAAAGATTTAACCGAGTTGTATGCCTTCAGCCCTCAATTTAAAACCCTTTTTGAATATATGCTGGCCTGGGAAGATGTCCTATTAGCAGAACAAGTTTGCCGCCTTGGTCGTCAATCCGCTTATCAACGCACGGTACATCTATTATTGGAATTTTATCATCGGCTGAAAATAGTCGGTCAAACCGAAAGTAACACCTTTATTTCACCCCCTACGCAACAAATGATGGCGGACACCCTGGGCTTAAGTTTTGTGCATATGAACCGGACTCTCCACAAGTTATACAATGATAATCTTATAAGCATCGTGGCACATAAAGTAAGTTTATTAGATAACTTTAAGTTAAAACAAATAGCGGAATATCCAGGTGCCTATCTGGAAATAAAAAAACAGTTTTCATTTGATGATGAACATGTGCAAGGTAGGCAAAAAATGCATCATAAAGTATCTGCGGCATAGTTATTTAATCAATACAGATTATGTTTAACCACAGCTTCGTACAACAAATTTTTATTGTTAGTCAGTTAAATCATTGCAAAGGTAATCATGAACTATTCTAAATTATCAGATAACTTTTGGTTTTACGTCTGCAATAAAATCAACCATTCGATTCTTGGATGGGCTGGAATGTAGCATTCACTTTAAAAATTAGGAGAAACATCATGTCTAAAAGAAAATCAGTTATTTCTGCTGCTGTTGGTTCCGCTTTTGCTGTAACACTCGGTGTATCAACTATAGCTTCTGCTGACGAGAGTCCATTCAACATGCAGCCATTGGAGAAAGGCTACATGATTGCATACGGTGATAATAAAGCAGACCAGCATAAATCTGGCGAAGGTAAATGTGGCGAAAGTAAATGCGGTGCCAACATGGCAGACGCCGATAATGATGGCAAGATTACCAAAGAAGAGTGGGACAAACATAGCGATACCATGTTTAAGAAAATGGATGCCAACACAGATGGTGTTATCGATAAAGATGAAATGGACAAAATGAAGTCAGATAAAAGAAAATCGCATGGTGATAAGAAAAGCTATTAAGTTGCACTTTCTCCCTGCAGAAGCTATGCGGTATACATTCGATCTAAAAACTCCCTCATGCAAAGGAATGCGATAATACGGGCATTCTCAACGGGTTGATCGACGTCGCTTTGGACAACGTTGATGGCTATGAAAAAGCCATCAACGTTGCGACGAGTGTTCGTTTCGTCCAGATGTTTCGTTGGCACCGAGCCTACAATGAAGTATCGAATATTTGTCTAAAGGATTAAATAAATGTTATGAACAAGTTACTACTTTCTTTAACGTTACTGATATTAAGCACTGATTCAATGGCAATGGCTGAATGGACCAAGGTGAATGAAAGTGATGAACAAGGCGGCTACATGATTTATGCTGACTTAACTTCTATTGGCAAGGCAGACGGCAGAGTTAATATGTGGACTTTAATTGATTATAAAATCGAACAGGAAGATACTGGTGCTTATTTTTTATCAAAAAAAGTGCGGCGAAAGTATGACTGCCAAGGTAAGCATGTTAAAGAGCTTGCGTTCAAGCTATACAAGTGGAATATGGGCCGAGGCGAACTCATCCGTTCTTACACCCAACCGCAAGGATGGAAAAAGATACAGCCGGACAGCATGGATGAAAATGCATGGAAAGTAGCTTGTAATCATTGATTATTTGAATATTCTTGACCAGTCATTGGCCGCGAAAGGTATCTACGCGAAAAAGCCGCTGCCGGCTCTGTTGCAAGAAATAAAGAACAGCTATATTTGATTTCTCAGCTTACTGTTTTTTAACATCTTTCAATTTCATTTTTTATCAAATATAATTTTTTGCAACAGGGCTAGCCCCAATATTGCACGAGCGACACAGCAATCAGTATTTTTGCTATCAAATAGCAATTTCTCCAAATAAAAAAACAAATCATTCCAAGATTCTGAGTTTTATAATGTATCTTTTTGTTTTTTTTCGGTGAAAGCGAT
>JAJFJG010000039.1 GCA_021774265.1 Nitrosomonas sp. | reverse complement strand
ATCGCTTTCACCGAAAAAAAACAAAAAGATACATTATAAAACTCAGAATCTTGGAATGATTTGTTTTTTTATTTGGAGAAATTGCTATTTGATAGCAAAAATACTGATTGCTGTGTCGCTCGTGCAATATTGGGGCTAGCCTCTCGTAGTTTGCATTAACTGCACGTGTACCAGTTAAATGCAGTATTGACCGCAGCAACATCGACGCATGACCATTCGACAGCACAAAACGGTTTCGATTAGGCCAAATCGGATCCTGCGGATCGAATCGCATCACACGGTTCCAGATGGTGTAGACAAGGGGCGCAAGTGCCATTTGTGCCGGGATGGCCGGAATTGGCTTGTTGCACGGCATCAATCGACAATCTTCGAATGGTGTTAATCGACAGCTGATCGAGCTTAATATCGGTCATGTGCTTTTTCTATGATTATTTTAAAATACCAGCGATTACCAGTACCAAGTTACCCGTCAGTTTCGTATTTCGATACGTAAGTGCTTATTAATTGTAATCAAGAATTAGACAATCCAGAATCTTTTAATGATTGGCATTATTGTATCGTAAATTATTAGTACATTCGGCGCCGAAACAACCAACCAGCTAGCGTCAGGTTAAATAAAGCAATTAATGCCATCGGCCAGTATTGCGCTGTGAGCTGTTCAACCCCTGCACCTTCCAGAAACACGTCGCGTACGATAACTAAAAAATAACGTAGTGGGTTAATCAACGTCAAGTGTTGCACTGCTTCCGGCATGTTTGCGATAGGCGTGGCAAAGCCGGATAAAATTATTGCCGGCACCAGGAACAAAAAAGCGCCTAATAAGCCTTGCTGTTGGGTGACTGACAGTGAGGAAATCATCAGGCCGACACCAATAGTTGCAAGCAAAAATAGAAACAATCCAAGATAAAGCGCACCGAGTTGCCCACGTAGCGGAACCTCGAACCACCACACGGTCATTAATATAATAAACGTCGATTCTATCAGGCCGATGATCAGTCCAGGCACTGCCTTGCCAATGAGTATTTCCACAGGTCGTAACGGCGTGACCAACAGTTGATCAAAAGTGCCTTCTTCACGTTCACGTGCTACTGACAATGCGGTGACTAGCAGAGATACCACCAATATTATCAGCCCGATAATACCGGGCACGATAAACCATTGTGATTCCAGATTGCTATTGAACCAAGCGCGTATCTCCAGTTTTGCCGGTAACGGTGGATGTTGTTGCGCTTGCGCCCATTCAACAGAAAAATCGAGTACCACATTGCGTACATAATTGAGTGCCAGTAATGCGGTGTTAGAATTGCGCCCATCCACAATCACCTGTACCGCGACATTTTTCCCGGCAACGAGATCATCGCTGAATCGAGGGCCAATGTGCAACACCATTAATGCTTTTTTATCATCAATAACAGGAGCGATGTTGCTATCACGCGTGATATGTCCAATCAGCTCAAAGGTATTGGATCCGACAAAATGATCGACTAAAAGACGTGATTGCACAGTGTTATTTTCATCATAAACTGCAAAGGGTATTTGATTGAGGTCATAAGTCGCAGCGTAACCAAATATCAACAACTGTATAATGGGTGGGCCAATGAGTACAGAACGGCTGCGCTTATCCTTAAGCAGGGCAAGGAATTCCTTGATAATCAACGCTAAAATAGGATGCAACATAGTGGTTACTCCAACCGTTTACTGGCTTTGCGTCGCACTAGCATTAAAAGAACAAAAGCCATCAACACCAGTGTCGCCGCATTCGGCAAAATAACCGTCCACACATTACCAGCAAGGAATATCGTTTGCAGGATCGCCACAAAGTAACGCGCCGGGACAATGTATGTAATCCATTGAACCGCCGCAGGCATTGAATTGATGTCGAAGATAAAGCCCGATAAAATGAAGGCTGGCAGAAATGTTATGAGGATAGCGACCTGTCCGGCGACAAACTGATTCTTCGCGATGATAGATATCAGCAATCCCATAGCCAGCGCGACCAGCATGAACAGTGCCGATGCCACCATCAGTACTAGGAAAGAACCACGTAATGGTACGCCAAATTGCCAGATAGCCATCGCTACGGTCATCAGCATGCCACCCATGCCGAGTATAAAGTAAGGAATCAGTTTGCCCAACAGCAATTCGTAAACATGAATGGGCGTAACCAGCAATGCTTCCATGGTGCCGCGCTCCCATTCGCGTGCCACGACCAATGCCGTTAGCAATGCGCCGATGAGCGTCATGATGACAGCTATCAGACCCGGTATGAGGAAATCACGACTATTCACTGCCGGATTAAACCATATACGTTGATCCAACGTAATTAAAAATGCCATCGGCAAGCCACGGCGTTCGGTGTAATGTGTCAACCAGGTCTGCCATGCACCAACGATATAGCCTTCGGTAATACGCGCCTGATTCGCATCCACACCGTTAATAATGACTCCAATTGATGCACCCAGATCAGCGTGCAAACGACGGCTGAAATCACTCTGCAGCCATACGATACCGTCAATTTGATGCGCCAGCAATGCCTGTTCAGCCGCTTGTATCGAGCGAAATTTTCTTGGGTCAAAATAATCAGACTGACCAAAAGCCGCATATAGGTTGCTGGTTTCACTGTCTGGACTTTCTATAACGAAACCAATACGCACGTCTTTTGCATCTAACGATACACCATAACCAAACAGAAACAGCATGACAACCGGCAACACAAAGGCAATGGCGATGCTGGATGGATCACGCAGAATCTGCAAGCTTTCCTTGCGCACCATACCGGTCAGTCGTTTGCGTGCTAGCTGTGAATTCGAATAGGCCATTAGACAGCCGCCGCTTGCTGATGCTGCTGCTCGATGAGCGCGATAAAGGCTTCCTCCATACTTGCTACGACCCCATCGGGTTTACGGAAACGTGCACGCAAGTTTTCCGGCGTATCTTCAGCCAGCACTTCGCCAGCAGCCATAATAACCAGCCGGTCGCAGTAATTTGCCTCGTCCATAAAATGGGTGGTAACCAGCACGGTAACACCAGATTCTGCCAGCGCGTTAATATGCCACCAAAACTCGCGCCGCGCCAACGGATCCACGCCGGATGTGGGTTCATCGAGAAAAAGAATATCCGGCCTATGCATGAGCGCGGCAGCCAGTGCAAGGCGTTGCTTGTAACCCAAAGGAAGCGTATGACTCGCTGTGTCGGCGAAGGTGGTCAGTTCGAAGTCTTGTATAGCCGTGGTAATGCGTTCACGTTTTGCTTGGCCGGAAAGCCCATAGGCGCTAGCGAAAAAGTTGAGATTTTCTAGCACAGAAAGATTGCCATACAATGAAAAGCGTTGTGCCATATAGCCGATACGTGCGCGAGCGCGCGAAGCAGCGCGGCGCAGATCGACACCGGCGACACGCACATTGCCGGAGGTTGCGGGTAGCAATCCACACAGCATACGAAAAGTGGTCGATTTCCCTGCGCCATTTGCGCCCAGTAGGCCGAAAACCTCACCACGTTTAACATTAAAACTAACCTTGTTAACCGCAATAAAATCACCGAAGCGGCAACTTAGATTCTGGACCTGGATCACCGCGTCTCCGTGACTCTCATGCTCGAATTTTGATAGCATGGTGCTGACACGCAATGGTTTCTGGTTGTATTGTCGCAGTCGAGCAATGAAGGCGTCTTCAAAACGTGGCTCAGCCGCTTCTATGTGTGCATTGGGCAAATCTTTAATGAGTGTTTCCGGCAACGTTTGGCTATCATGAGTAATCACACGAACCTGCTGCCCTTCGGTCAAAGCATCCAACACACCGGGGTTAAGGCTGAGTTGCCTTTGTAGGTGGCGTTTATTCAACGCGGCACTGACTTGCCATACTCGACCACGCATAGGTGCACTGAATTTTGCCGGTGGTTGCTGGTCAAGTAATTTACCTTCGTGTAACAGAATGACATCATCACAGCGTTCCGCCTCATCAAGATAAGCAGTACTCAGCAGCACGCTGAGTTGCCGTTCCCTTACCAGCCGATAGACAATAACCCACAGCTCACGGCGCGATACCGGGTCAACACCAACGGTAGGTTCATCCAATAACAATAATTCGGGTGAGCTAATTAATGTGCAGGCTAGGCCCAGTTTTTGTTTCATTCCGCCGGACAGACGCCCTGCGAGACGTGCTGTGAATGGTGCCAAACCAGTCATGTGCATTAGTTGCTGGTAACGGGTTTCGTATTCGTCCGGTGGCACTCCCTGCAGATCGGCATACAGGTTGAGATTTTCCTGCACGCTGAGATCTTCGTAAAGGCCGAAACGCTGTGGCATATAGCCAATACGTGATTGGATGGTAAGCGACACTTCACACATGTTTTGGTCAAGTACGTAAATCTCACCTTCATCGGGCAGTAGAAGACCAGCAGCCAGACGCATTAACGTGGTTTTACCCGCACCATCGGGGCCGATCAAACCGGTCACCTTACCGCGCTCTACCTGCAAATTCAGGTCATTTAGCGCATGAGTTGGATGCACGTCGGAGAAGGTTTTTCCAACTCCTTTCAACAAGATGGCGGGCGATGTCAGGTCTGTCATTGTACTGAAATACAATCGGGCATTTCTGTTTCGATTTGTGGTTCTTCAACTTGCAGCGTTACTGTAGCAGGCATGCCAAGGCGTAGTTCATTATCCGGGTTACAGGCGTACACCCAAACCTGATAAACCAGTCGTGTGCGCAGCGCAGGTGTTTCTACATTCTTAGGTGTGAATTCGGCGGTCGGTGAGATGTAGCCAACCCAGCCCGGATAACGTTTGTCAGGAAAACTATCGGTCAATATCTGTGCTTGCATACCCGATACAACCCAGCCCAATTGGGTTTCTGGCACGTAAGTACGAATCCATACTGGCTCCAATTTGGCCAATGTAAATACCGGTCGAGTCGGTGAGGCGATCTCGCCCGGCTCCAATATTCGTGAACGGATGACACCGTTGGTGGGAGCACGCAGTTGCGTGTCGATTAGATCCTTGTGAACGCGTTTCAACTGGGCTTCAATCCGCTCAACATTGGCATGGGCGGCAGCAATGACTTCTTTTCGTGGTCCTTCCAACACTAGTGACTGGGTCTCATTTGCCACCTTTAAAAGTGCACGCTCAACATCTAATTTACTGCGTGCATCATCTAAAACTTGTGGCGATAGAAATCTTTCGTGCACTAGTTTTTGCGTGCGCCGATAACTCTGCTCTGCATCCAGAAGGTTTGCCTTTGCGGCCGCCACATCAGCGCGTGCTTTTTGGATTTCTTGTGGACGGCTGCCGGCTTCCAATTCATTAAGTTGTTGATGTGCCTGCTCTAGTCGTGCTTCTAGTTCCTGCTCGGCACTTTCAAAACGTGTGGCATCAAGTCGCGCCAGTAGTTGGCCTTGTACGACAAACTCGCCTTCATCGACTTTTAACTCGGCAATACGATCCTGAACCATAAACGCAAGCTGAACTTCACGCCTGTCCACATTACCGTATAAGGTTAGTGTATGGTTACTTTTGTTGTCTTGTTGCCAATAGTGGTAGCTCACCGTGGTCACGCCGATAACAATGAGAGCGACCAAGAATCCGATTATACGTTTGTTTCTTAGCACCATAACTCACTGCTCCTTTTGTATTAATTCAATGTTACCTGAATACCAGTCGGTGACTGTTGCTTATCTTACCCTGCAGTCCGCAAATCTGTGTCAAATGGCACTGCTTTGCTAAACTTGCGAAAGAAGATGCCCTTGCATCAATGAGACCTTGTTCGCGTGTCCACGCATTCATTTGTCCTTTTTTGAACATGCGCATGATTTCAAACCCCTTGATCGTTACATAGGCAGTTTTCATGGTTTTAAAACCGCGCACTGGATTTATCAGGCGTTTGAGTTTGCCATGATCAGCTTCGACAATATTGTTCAGGTATTTTACCTGCCGG
>JAJFJG010000038.1 GCA_021774265.1 Nitrosomonas sp. | reverse complement strand
CTCATTCACATGATTCGCAAAGGACAAATGATGATGGAAGAAATTGGCGAGATGTCTTTTGCTGAACAATTTTATGCTCTAGCAAGATAATTACGTCAAGACCAACTGTACACTCGATAAAATCATGAAAATATCAGCTTTTTCGTTAATGCGACAAAACCGCATCTCCCGGTAGTAGCTCTGATGCTACTAATTCAATTGATAATTACTTTGATCTAATCTTGTCTTGTATTTTATTTGCTAACTTATCAATTGGGAGGAATGATTGAGTATCTATCTTTGACCTCACAAATTTTTCCTTAAACTTGCTTCGCATACTAAGCGAACTTGTTGCTATTCCAACTGCGTTTTGCCAACGGGCTTCTTTTATTTTAGAATCGCTTTTCGCGAAAGATGCACCACTTTCTACCATAATTAAAAGTGTGAAAATCGCAATATTAACTGAAGTTTTGCCGTATCTCATATTATATACCTCGTATATGTTAAAGTTAGATTTCTACAAAAACAATGATATTACAGGGGTATACTGTATATGGTAATTGTGTCCAAACCATTACCATTATTTTAATTTTTTATGAAGAATTAATGACGTGTCAGCACTTGTGGCGATATCTCAAGTCGAGGATATGTGCGGTACTTGTCGTGACTTGAAAGCATAATTCATAAAACCTGCAAACATTGCAATTTTCAGCTCAAGACAAACCACCAAATTAAATTAAATTAAGTTCAGCAGACGTAAAATACGCATGATTGATTCATTGCCAGACTAACAACTACTGATAGAGTGTTACAAAAAATTCCCCCGATAATTAGTCCACCAGCTTCCTCTGGTAGTAAAACTAATACACCTAATAAATAAAAATATAACTTCTCAACTTAAATGAAAATTGAACATGCAGACATTTAGTTCATATTATGCTGGGGGTAAAGACGCGCTGGAATACCAGATAAAACTTATTCTTTTTACACTTGCGATTTATGGCTGTTTTGCTGCCTATGTGATGGACTGGATGAGTGTCTGGTGGATGTCAGCGATTGTATCCGTGTTAGTGACGCGCTGGATGATAGCATTACATGAATTATTTCATTTGAGGAAACCCGAAAATCTTGATCTTATAACCCGTATATTACCTATTCCTTTTGCACCGTTTAGCCTTGGCTATCGAGAATATCGCACTATACATTTTGGTCACCATCATCATACGGCATCTGTAAAGGATCCAGATGCATTCCACATACGGGGTGGTTTTTTAAAAGCTTTTATCGGCGCTGTGACACAACAAGAGCAGGCAATTTATCGTTATATTTCAACGCATGGACTTTCACGAGAGCTTGCCATTATGATATTTATTCGCCTGACACTTTTTACTGCCATGCTGTTAGTTTCGCCAGCAGCATTTATAGTATGGTGGTTGGTGTTACGTGTGACTTACATTATTAACGATTTTGTTTTCTTTCATCTTGTACATTATCGTGCGGGATTAACTGGAACTTTCCCAATACCATTACCTTCTATTATTCGTTACCCCGCACTGCTTATTTATGGTATCGACGTAGTTTACGCAACCATGCACCATGATATTCATCACAAACACACGATGATTGCTGCAAAGTATTTACCTGTCGTTGCTAAAGATTAGCTGTATCGACATCTGCCACATCGTTTTCCTGGTCAGGAACAGTATTCTCGAACAATCTGGTCGACAGAACAAATGATTAATGCCATTGATACCGCACCCGGATCAGGTGTTCCAATGCTTTTTTCTGCATGAGGGCGGGCGCGGCCTATCTTTGGCAACAGATTTTGCGTCGTTTGGGCCGCTTCTTTGGCAGTTTTTGTGGCGGCCGTCCAAGCGCCAGGAATCGAGAGACCACGGGAAGCGCCGTTAGCCAGCGCTTCCGAAAAGGGATGTAAAACATCGACCAAGGTCTTGTCACCTAGTTTTGCCTTGCCGAGATGCTGCACTTCACGCATGGCAGTAGCAACACCAGCAACAACGGTTGCGGTATCAGGCCGCGTTTCATCACCGAACGTTTGACCAAGACTACGAAGAATGACACCCCATAAGGCACCCGATGTACCTCCCGCTTGATCCGACCAGGCATCACCAGCACTTGTTAACAAGGTCCCTGCTCCGGCACTAGCGGCAAGCATTTCCTTTCCAACTGCCACTGCAGCAGTCAATCCACGATGCATACCAATGCCATGATCGCCATCTCCGGCAACTGCATCCAGGCGACCTAATTCATCTTTCTGGGCATCAATCTCATCCAATGCTACTTCAAGTGCAGCCAGCACCACGGCTGCAGCGGCTTGTGAACCAGCGGAGCCATTTGTTATTTGGCGTCCTCTTATCGACTGCGCTGCGTCCGTTTGATCTCCATCTGGTTGCGCAACATGGCCGCGATGAAACCCAGGTGCATCTGCCGCAGCGACCCAGGATAGTTCCAATGCTTCATTCATCCAAAATAGTGTGAGTGAAACACCGGCCATATCAAAGCTGGTAATAAATTCGCCCACTACCGGTCCGACAATAATTAACCCACGCTCAGACAACAGATGGCTAACCTTGCGATAGACAACAAAAAGTTCTTCTTGCTTTACGGCTCCGAGACTATTCAGAATCACACCGATACGTGCACCATCAGGACTAACAATCGTCAAAGGCATCTCGGACAACAGTTTGTTGACTAAAATTTCGGCTAATTTATCCGCAGTTGGTGTATTCATTTGTTGGAGGCCGGATTCACCATGTATCCCCATACCGACTTCCATTTTTCCATCTGCAACTTCGAACAATGGCTGATTAGCACCCGGCAACGTGCAACCGGAAAAAGCCACGCCTAACGTCCGTACTCGTTGATTGGCTTGCTTCGCAACATGAAAAACCTCGTCGAGTGTTTTCTCCGAATCGGCAGCAACCGCTGCGGCTTTAAAAACAGGCAGAGCACCTGCAATACCACGGCGCTTATGTTGTTCATTGATAGGTGCCGAAGCAATATCATCGGTTACCACGACTGACCGTACATCGAGCCCCTCTGCACGAAGGCGCTCTTGTGCTTGACTAAAATTCAGCACATCACCGGCATAATTTCCGTAACAAAATAGGACACCACCACCCGCTTCTACGGCTCGCGCTACATTGTAGATTTGCTGAGCCGATGGTGACGCAAAAACGTTCCCCATTGCCGCACCATGAGCCAATCCTTGACCAACAAACCCTCCAAACGCCGGATAATGCCCAGAGCCGCCACCGATAACCAACACGACTTGACCAGGCTTAGCTTTATGCCGCCGAATCACACCACCCTCAACCTGCAATATCTTGTCACGATGCGCCGCAGCGTATCCTTCAACCAATTCTTTGGAAAAATTTACCGGATCATTGTATAAATACGTCATGGCTTAGCCTCAAGGTAGCATCGGCATGTTAAATTTTGGTCCATATCTCATATATTTATTGACCTTTGAATATTCGATTGTCAATATAGTTTATACCCAATACTTACGGGCTCTCACGGAAGACGGTGGAAACTAGAAAAACCAAATTTACCCACTTTCGTATAGAAAAACTATAATAGCGCTTATCGCCGAAAACAAAATTGGCTAATTTTAAACTGTTTTAACTGATGAAAGCTTGCCATGACTAACACCTATCAAGATTATTTTGACGCCCTGGGTTTCAAAGAATCGTCCAGCGTTGCAAATGGCGCGCAGAATTATGACATTGAGAATCGGTTTGGTTTTATCGGCAAGTACCAATTTGGTGAGGCTGCGCTTTTTGACCTGGGGTACTATGGCACAGACAACAGTGATAACAATTTATATAAAAATGACTGGAGTGGCAACTGGTCGGGCAAAAATGGCATCCATAGCAAACAAGATTACTTCAGTAATGGCGCTATCCAAGAAATCATTATTCAAGACTGGCACGACATTTTATGGGGAAGAATCAAATTTCTGGGACTTGATAAATATGCAGGACAGATCCTGAATGGCAATCAAATAACAATTTCCGGAATGCTGTCAGCCGCGCATCTTTTAGGTGCAGGCAGCTCATCATCTGACACAGCGGGCTTAAAAGGTTATTTGGTGTCAGGAGCCGTCTTCAGCAAAGCGGACGGAAATGGAACCACTGCCAACACCTACATGAATTTCTTTGCAGGCTTTGAAACGCCTTTCATTGCCGACCATAACAAAGCCGAAGTCATTGCAGGCGGAACTGGAAAAGACGTGCTGACTGGGTTTGCTGGTGATGACTTTTTAATCGGCAATGAAAATACGGACACCGCAATTTACCGTGGCCAAGCTACGGATTACGAGGTTAATCAAGATGCTAACGGCAACTGGACGATTACCCATAAAAACGGCGGATCAGACGGCACAGACACACTCGATGAAATCGAACGCATTCAATACGCTGACATCTCATTGGCCCTTGATCTTGCCGGAAACGCTGGCATCACAGCTAAGATATTGGGTGCTGTTTTTGGTCAAGACTCTATAGCAGACGAAACACTTGCCGGCATTGGCCTAAGCTTACTTGACGACGGCATGAACGCTGAGTCATTGATGCAACTCGCAATCAATTCAGCACTAGGCGATAACGCAAGTAATCATACGGCTGTTGTCGATTTGTTGTACGAGAACGTGGTTGGTTTTGCACCTACTACGGCAGATGAAGCACACTTTGTAGGGCTGCTGGATTCAGGCATTCACACCGTTGCATCAATTGGAATCATGGCCGCAGATACTATGCTCAATGAAGAAAACATTAATCTTGTGGGCTTATCTCAAACAGGATTGGAGTATTTGTTTACTGCTGTTTAAACCGTTTAGAAAATATGGAAGATCTAAAAATACATGACTTAATTAAGCAGGAAATTCAGTAATGCATCACTGATCTCGATTTCCGCATAACCTAACTGAACAGAAAATTACTTAAAATTTTAGGGACTGTGATTTAATGCCGGTCTAAACAAATGAAAAGAGCAATGCACATCTCTGCACATTGCTCGATCAGACAAACTATTTCAGTTGCTTGCTACAAATTAGAACTAGAATTGGTTTTTTTCTTACTTGCAACTGAATCTAACTCGGATTGACCAATCGCTAATTGGTGGTGATAAGCAGCTAGCTCTGTATATTCTGCAGCAGCTTTTTCGTATTTACGAATCTTGTTTTCGGCATGCGATTTGTTTCTTCGGGCATTCTTTCCGAAATAACTAGAGCGTGGCTTATGACTTATTTCTTCAACTTTAGCTTGCATTTCTTTGGCTAAGTTTTCAAACTTACTCGCTAAAGCATCATGTTCTACAGCATTAGCCGCAAAAGCGTTCATTGACACACCGAAGATCAAGAGTGCAAATAATGAAAGAATTACAAAACTTTTTTTGATTACTGTTTTCATGATAGCTTCTCCTAATAATTTGACTTGCGACCATTGTAAATTTGTCGACGCACTAAGTATATTGGGGTAACTATTATTCTTCACTAAGGGAAACCACTAGATGTTTTTCGGGCCGTCAAAACTAACTGTGGAAACAAGACAGGAGCCGACTTTTTTTAGCTATTGTATTGATGGGTAGCACAACAAGCGCAACTTATGACTCATGTAATGCACGCAAAGCTGGTTTACCCAAAATGAAACGCGCCAAACTACCTGTATGCGCATAACGAATTATTAACAGCGCCAAATTAAGTTATATGTCATCAGAACTCTATGCCTCTAGAATTTGTGCCAGTCGTTATTTGCGCTTGGATGAAGCCCTTTTAGGTCTATCAGGAATTTTCACGGATACCCTGGATGTCAGTATCTGGCGGATTAATGCGAGACGATTGACATCTGTCTTCGAAAGGTTCAATACCTTGCAGATCATTTCATTCTGCTCAATGATGCGGGCAGCTTGCTCTTCTTCAGAAAGATATTCATCCAGCTTGCTAGGGGCGTTTCCCCCGTTTTTTGTTATCTCAGCCATTTCATGCCAATCCCTGTAGCCATAGAGCTTTGCAGTCTGTTCCTGACTGGCTGAAAGGTTATTCTTAGAAAACATCGCATTAAGATGTTGTGCGACCTTTTTGGGACGAGCCAAACCTGTTAAGTAAAAACGCATGCGACAATTTCCTGGTTAAGTCGGAGCACAAGCTAAATTTCTCTGAAATAAATATCATCTTCAGGAATAATAGTGGCGGGACTAGTTTAGTAAAAAATGAACTCTGAGGGCACGACACTTATCTGCCCTTTAACTTTGAACCTGATTTATTAGATTACTACAGTATGGCATTTAGAAACAGATACGTACAGACTCAAAATTCTACACTACCCGTTTAAAACAAGGAAAAGCACCAAAAGGCTATCTTTGAATTTATTGAAGTGCATTATAATCGTATTAATAAACATACAAAGAGTAGCAACCAAAACCTTACTTATACCGTCAATCAGTTAACATTCACAATTAAGTTAGAATAATCGTTCTTTAACCGTACCCGCTCAATCATGTCGGCCGACGGTTCTGCTGTGAACACACCAGGTTGGCGGGAAGTATCAAAGCATCGCTAGCGACCTAACCCATTTAATAATCATGGCAAAACAAACATACGACGAATCCTCGATTAAAGTCTTGCGTAAATTGGAACCGATCCAGTTACGCCCGGGCATGTACACCCGCACTTCTGACCCTACACACATGGTCGTAGAAGCTATCGACAATGCAGTTGATGAGGCGATGGCAGGCCATGCTAAGCATATTGATGTGACTCTTTATCGAGATGGCTCCGTCTCTGTCTCAGATGATGGGCGGGGTATTCCGGTCGGTCTGCATGCAGAAGAGAAAGTCCCGACCATACAGGTGGTGTTTCAAGTGATCCATTCCGGCGGCAAGTTTGCCAAAGGTGAAGCAGACAGCAGCTACAAATTCACTGGCGGCTTGCACGGTGTTGGCGTTTCAGTGACGAATGCACTTTCTACTCGCCTGGAAGTTGATGTCAAACGTACAGGAAAAATACATCGCATCGTCTTTGCCGATGGCGAAGTTATCGAGCCACTAACCGTGATCGGCGATTGCGGCGTACGCAATACTGGCACGACTCTGCGCATCTGGCCCAATGCCAAGTATTTCGACTCCCCCTCACTCCATCGAGGCGAATTAGAGCATTTGCTACGCGCCAAGGCAATGCTGTTGCCCGGCGTTAAAGTGTTGCTAAAAACTGAAACCGATGCTGATTTTGATGTAAAAGAATGGCATTTTCATGGCGGCATCGCACAGTATCTTGACCAAATGATTGCTGAAGACGAGCCAGTCGCACCCACTTTTTGCGGTGAAAAAAAACTGACGGCGAATGAAACCTTTTGCGAAGGTGAAGGCGTGCAATGGGCCCTTGCATGGGTTGAAGGCTCAGGTGGCGGCGAGTCTTACGTCAACTTAATCCCAACCATGGGCGGCGGAACACACGAGGCAGGTTTGCGTGACGTGGTATTCAACAGTGTGCGCACCTTCGCAGAACAGCACGGGCTGATGCAACGCAACGTCAAGCTTGCAGCTGAGGATGTGTGGAGCAAACTCCGCTTTGTCTTGGCACTACAGATGGTTGATCCAAGCTTCTCAGGCCAGACTAAGGAAAAATTATCTTCACGCGAGGCGGTTAAATTAGTCAACGCCACCATGAAGGACGCGCTAGATTTGTGGCTTAACGCGCATGTAGCAGAAGCATCGAAAATTGCTGAACAAGCCATCAAAAACGCCATCGCTCGCGGCAAAACGGCCAAAGCAGTCGAACGCAAAAAAGGCTCTGGTGTCGCTGTGATGCCAGGGAAACTCACTGACTCCGAACTGACCGGTCCCAACGCTGAATTATTTTTAGTGGAGGGAGATTCGGCAGGTGGCTCCGCTAAAGCGGGTCGCGACAAAGAGCTACAAGCTATCCTGCCACTACGCGGCAAAGGCATGAACAGTTGGGAAGTTGAACAAACACAAATACTCGCAAATCAGGAAATTCATAATATCGCCGTGTCGCTAGCCATTGACCCACACAAAGCGGATAGCAATGTAGACATGAGCACCTTGCGCTATGGCAAGGTCATTATCTTATCTGACGCAGATGATGACGGCAGCCATATTCAAGCGCTGCTGCTTACGTTATTCTTCCGACACTTCCCGCAGATGATTCAACAAGGTCATGTCTATATTGCTCAACCACCGCTGTTTCGAATCGATGTCCCTGCGCAGGGAAAAAACAAACCATTACGCAAACTCTACGCTTTGGACCAAACGGAGCTAGACATCATTGAAGCACGCTTGCATCAAGAAGGCATTAAAGAAGATAGCTGGACCATTTCGCGTTTCAAAGGTTTGGGCGAGATGGATGCCATCCAGCTGTGGGAAACCACATTATGCCCAGACACGCGCCGACTGGTTAGAATAAACATGGGTGACATGGCTGAGGCCGTCACCACTTTCGATACCCTAATGGGTAAATCACATGCCAGCGAGCGCAAAGAATTGATTGCCATCCATGGCAACGAAGTTGAAGCGGATATTTAACAATGAAAAACATGGATCTGTTTGATGCTCTGAACGCTTCTTCACCACAAGAAACGGAGACTGAAACGTTACCACCATCTGGGCCACCGACACCGCCAACGCCACCTGCGTCTTCTGAAGGCGGCAACGATAACGGCGGCGATAGCTTCGACCTCGCAGAATACACACATCAGGTATATTTGCGTTACGCTATCAGCGTGGTTAAAGGACGGGCGTTGCCTTCTATTTCAGACGGTGAAAAACCCGTACAACGCCGCATTCTCTACGCCATGCACCGCTTAGGCCTGAGCCAGGGATCAAAACCGGTTAAATCAGCCCGCGTAGTTGGTGATGTGATTGGCAAGTATCACCCACATGGCGACTCAGCTTCCTACGAAGCTATGGTACGCATGACACAAGATTTTGTGTTGCGCTATCCGCTCGTCGATGGCCAGGGTAATTTCGGCTCGCGAGATGGAGACTCACCCGCAGCCATGCGTTACACGGAAGTCCGACTCACTAAATATTCTGAGTTGTTGCTGTCTGAGGTCGATGCTGGCACCGTAGATTTTCGCCCTAATTATGATGGCTCTGAACAAGAACCTGTCGACTTACCCGCACGTCTTCCATTCTTGTTACTCAACGGCGCATCCGGCATTGCCGTCGGCATGGCTACGGAATGCCTACCGCACAATATGCGCGAGGTGGGCGATGCGGCCATCGCGATGATGCGTGACCCTGCTATTAGCATTGATGAAATTTTTCAGTATATTCAGGGGCCAGATTTTCCAGGCGGCGGTCAATTAATTAACAGCACTAAGGATATACGCGAAATTTATGCAACAGGCAGAGGCATCTTCCGTGTACGCGCACGTTGGACTATAGAACAACAAGCCCGCGGTCAATGGCGTATGGTGGTGCATGAATTACCACCGGGCGTTTCCGTCAGAAAAGTGCTGGAAGAAATTGGAGAATACGCTGATCCTCAGGTAAAAGCGGGAAAAAAAGATTTGTCCGTCGCGCAAAAACAGATGAAACAACTGTTTCTCGGCGCGTTGGAAACCGTGCGTGACGAGTCTGGCAAAGATGCGTCTGTCCGCGTAGTTCTGGAACCACGCTCTTCGCGTATGCCGCAAGAAGATTTCATCGCCCTGCTACTCGCACATACTAGTCTGGAATCCACCGCACCCGCCAATATGGTCACTATCGGACTGGATGGCAGACCTAATCAAAAGAACATTCTAGAGCTTCTTGCCGAGTGGGTGCAATTCCGCTCGACCACGGTCACGCGTCGCAGCCAAACAAGACTCGATCAGGTGCAAAAACGTTTGCACATTCTGACCGGCCGTATGACAGTATTACTCAATATAGATGAAGTCATCAGAGTGATTCGTGAAGCGGATGATCCCAAAGCTGACTTGATATCTCAATTCGGAATTACTCCCATTCAAGCAGATGACATTCTGGAAATTAGATTGCGCCAGCTGGCGCGCCTGGAAGCCATTCGTATCGAAAAGGAAATGAATGCACTAAAAACAGAAGAGGGCGGACTAAAAATGGTGCTAAGCAATGCAACGGCCATGCGCGACATGATTACCAACGAAATCAAAGCCGACGTAGAGAAATTTGGCGATGATCGTCGCACATTGATTGAGCAGGCCGAACGTGTGGCTGCCAAGGCAGTATCCGCACCCGACGAACCATACACCGTCATTTTGTCTAAAAATGGTTGGATTCGTCAGCGCACCGGTCATGAAGTCGACATGAACACGCTGTCATTTAAAGACGGTGATCAATGCTTGGCGATTGAACGCACACGCACCACCTACCCACTGGTTGTACTGGACAATGGTGGGCGCGCTTACAGTTTGTCCTCAACAGATATTCCCGGCGGCCGAAGCGACGGCGTACCTTTAACTTCATTGTTAGACATGCCCCCAAAAACAAAAGCAGTCGCCATGTGCGCAGCAGCACCTGACACCCAGTATTTATTTAGCTCATCCAGCGGCTATGGTTTTATTGCGACATTAAAAAAACTAGTTTCGCGCCAGAAAGCTGGCAAAGCCTTCATGGCGTTAAACGACAAAGACACCCTGCTACAACCAGCGCATGTTGCTAAAGGCAGTCTCATCGTAGCACTGGGCAGTAACGGCAAGCTGCTCTCATTCCCAATCAGCGAAATGAAAAGGTTGTCGAGTGGCAAAGGTGTCATTATTCTTGGGTTGAATGAGGACGACACACTGATTTCCACAACCATATTGCCAGAAGGTGCTTCGCTACAGATCAAAGGCACAAGTCGGGGCAACAAGCCATCAAAGTGCATACTGACATGGGAAGAACTGCAACCCTTCGTGCTACACCGTGCGCGCAAAGGCATGTTGGTGCCGGTTAAATTTAAGCCTGAGAAAATTGAAATATTCTGAACTGAGTTCTATAAATTTGTATACGATACATGTAACAGCACTGTAGAAATAACGTCTACGAGGCTAGTCTCAATATTCACAACGACACACAAACTCAAAAACTAAATGCAAAATCACTTTCGTTATCTACTGCCCGCGTGCTATATGGCGGCACTTTTTTTCGTCTCTTCTATACCTGGGGATGTAATGGAAGTAACCCCCGGATTTCGTTTACTTACTCCAAACTGGCAAAATCTGTTACACGTGCCCGTCTACGGAGGCTTGGCGCTAAGCTGTTGGTGGGCACTAGAAACCCGATTAACCGAAAAAAAGCCCAGACTTATTGCTGCCTTCACCTTGACTATGATGTACGGACTTGTGGATGAAAGTTGGCAGTTATACATACCTGGCCGCTACGGATCTCTTACTGATCTTGCCCTAAATGCGCTCGGCGCGGCAATTGCACTTTGGGTAGTAGCTCGACGTTCAACACACCAGCTAGCCTAGAGATTGAACCCGCAACTTAAAATTAGCCTTCAGCTTATATACCAACAGGCTTTAAGATACTCAAGCTGAAATAAAATTTACGTCCAAAGTGTCAACCGACATCAAAAACGGCCCAGCTATCAGCGTCGAAAAATTTTCACCTGGTTTAGCTGGCTAATCGATTTTTATACATTTTCTTCAATGTTTGAATCGGTAAGATGGTCTACCTGTTTCGACGATATCACCGTGGTGAATGATTCAACCTAAAAGGCTATTGCCATTTTTGCATCGCCAAAAACCTGAACCCACTCACTAAATTTCAAGTTGATGGTTATGGTCAGCAAGGTGTCACTTGCCTCTGGGAAGGGAAGCAGGCGACGCCATCACAGCAGCAACTGCAGTAGAAAATAATAGGCTCTTCGTTTCCTGCAATATAAAGCACTTTAAATTCGTGAAGGAACTACAGCTTAAAAACTTTAAACCATGATGTAAAACATAGCTTGGAATTAAATGTTTCGTCCCCAAAATTATGGAATCAGGTTCTGCATGTACTCTATTGTGAACACCGAACCTGGTCTGATTTTATTTTAACTAATTTCATTAAGTGAAATACCCAATGCTTCCGCCACGCCCTTACCATATGCGGGGTCAGCCTTTAAGCAATTACTAATATGCCGTTTCTGAACTTCGATCGACGCACCGCCCACTGAACGAGCCGTATTCTCGAATAACAACTGCTGTTTTTCCTGACTCATCAATCGAAATAAGTTGCCTGGCTGTGAGTAATAATCATCGTCTTCACGATGATTCCAATGATCAGCGGCACCTTGAATCGCCAACGATGGTTCTTTACTGTTTGGCTGCTCTTCCCATTCGCCATGGCTATTGGGTTCATAGCCTTTAGTGCCACCGTAATTACCATCCACACGCATAGCACCATCACGATGGTAGCCGTGTACTGGGCATCGCGGTGCATTGACTGGGATATGACTGTGATTCACTCCCAACCGGTAGCGTTGTGCATCACCATAAGCAAACAAGCGACCTTGCAACATTTTATCCGGCGAAAAACCAATGCCTGCTACAATATTCGCTGGGTTGAAAGCGGACTGCTCAACTTCTGCGAAGTAATTTTCAGGATTACGATTGAGCTCCAATACACCGACATCAATCAGAGGATAATCGCTGTGTGGCCACACTTTTGTCAAATCGAATGGATTAATCGAATAGCTGTCTGCATCTTTTTCTGGCATCACTTGTATTTTCATTTCCCAACGCGGAAAATCGCCTTTCTCAACACTTTCATATAAGTCTCTTTGCGAGCTTTCACGGTCATTACCGATCAACTCGGCTGATTCTGCGTCGGTCAAGTTTTCAATACCTTGCATGGATTTAAAATGAAATTTCACCCAGAAACGTTCATTGTTCGCATTGATCAAGCTGAAAGTATGACTACCAAAACCATGCATATGCCGATATGTGCGCGGATTTCCCCGGTCACTCATGACAATCGTAATCTGATGTAATGCTTCGGGGAGTAAAGTCCAGAAATCCCAATTACTATTCGCGTTGCGCAGATTTGTGCGCGGATCACGTTTGACGGCGTGATTTAAATCTGGAAATTTGAGTGGGTCACGCAAAAAAAACACCGGGGTATTATTACCGACAAGGTCCCAGTTACCTTCCTCGGTATAAAATTTAATTGCGAAACCACGCACATCACGTTCTGCATCAGCTGCACCACGTTCACCGGCTACCGTAGAAAAACGCAAAAATACTTCCGTTTTCTTGCCGGTTTCAGAAAATAATTTAGCCTTGGTATATTGGCTGATGTCATGCGTCACTGTAAAACTGCCATAGGCGCCCGAGCCTTTGGCATGCATACGACGCTCAGGGATGACTTCACGATCAAAGTGTGCCATTTTCTCCAAATACCAAACATCCTGGAGAAGCATCGGTCCTCGAGCGCCTGCTGTTATGACATTTTGATTATCGGCAACCGGTGCGCCGCTATTAGTTGTAAGGGTCGTTTTCTTTTCCATTTGACTACTCCTTTGAGGTTATAAGTTCAAATTGAAATGTGCTGCGCAACACAATTAAAACATGCCAGTACGTTATATCAACCACAACTATACCCCCTATATAAAGACTGACAAAACGAATATTAAGACAAATCAATGATTTAATAAACAACATCAAAATAGCTTTGCGCGAAAACCAGACCTTCGCATTACTTGAAGAAAGACATTGTTTGCACCAACACACGCTTTCTGCATGCAAACTAAAAGGAAAAAATTATGGCATTCCCTATCAATGCACCAGTTTATTCACTCTCATTCACATGGTTGCCAGCGGCATTGGTTTGATCTTAGTGCCTGAAATGAGCGTCAAACCGGAGCTGCTAGGTAAAACCGGCTTGGTCTCTCGCTCGTTTAAAAACAAAGGCTCCAAGCGAACTTATTGGAATGATATAGCGACCAAGCAGTAATAAACAACGCGATCTTGAGTTATTGGCAGAGTTTATCAAATAGCATAACTCAAAATAACGCTATTGTTTCATAAGCAAAAAACAACGAAACGTCACTAGTACACTTTAAGTTTGATATTTTAAGATACGACGTTCACAAGATATTTCGTCACAAGGTGCAGTGCGCAGACTATGGCCGTTCCCTTGACAAATGCTGCAACGCGATGAAGAGATATCTTGTGAGCGCCCTACGTCTTAACTGTTTATATTCTACAAGCGCAGCCCCCCCCTAACCCTGACAAGATTTACCTTGCATTTACGAGCGGTTGGAATGATTTATTATCGCCTTTTAAGTCTAAAAATATCAAGTTACGTTCAAGTCTATGAGTGTTTTTAAAAAACACTAATGCAACATGCCATCTTTCATGTCTGGCAATGTAAAGTTAGTACTCTTCTGCCATGGGTTATCTATATCCCATGCTTTAACTTGTTTAAGCATTTCATCCATCAGCTTGTGAAGCTGCTCAAAATTAAGCACGAAAACAATCTCGATCACTTTATCCAAGCTTTGAAAAACCATCTTAATTTCGTGATGCCCCATCTCCAAATCAACTTTGGCAAAACTAATGTTGCCAATGAGAAAGGTCTCAAGCGCTTCATTTACCTGCATTTCCCCATACGTAACCGTTGCTTTCTGTAATGAAACCTCATGCTGGATGTAATTTATCTCCTGCTGTTGCTCAATCGAACAAAGTATTGCATCGCTGTATTGCTTTGCAAGCCAGTCTGGCAGTTGAATCAATAGGCCTTTGAATAATTGACGCGTCATACTACCAATCAATTGATTCTGATCTTTATCATTAAAGATCAAGCCAAGTCGGTCCTGTTGTTCGCTATAAAAAGCCGTAATAGATTTTGCAATAAATGTCATGTATTTTCTTATTTTTAACGTGTCATTCTATTTTACTATTTAAGAAAGCTATGGTTTTTGGATTATCTTCATTCAATTAAAATAATTGGTTATAATCCGAAAATTATATTCTTACTGCAAATTATAGTCAGATGCCCAATTCCGAACCAACTAGTCCATCATCCAAACCTTTTATTTTTAGCTGGCGGCGTTTTATGCTGCATTTTTCCATTGTGAGTACCGGTATACTGCTGGGGCTGCTATCTTGGTATATCTCCAAACCACAGAGCTTTCGGCTTTATGAGACCCAAGTTGGGCAACACTTAGCTATTGATGTAACGAACGATGTCGCTATTGCGCTGGACAGTGATAGTTCAATTTCTGTTACAGAGAATAAACCACTGCAAATAGAGCTGCTTAAGGGAAATGTCTATTGCAACATTAGCAAGGATGCGTCCGATAAACCAACAGTGCAGGTGGGAAATGTGTTTTTTGAAGATGTCGATGCAAGTTTTAGTATTCGTAAGCATAAGAACGGCGGAGGTACCGTGTCCGTTGCGACAGGACAAATCGGCATCCATCTTGCATCAAGCGTCTATTTGATTAATGCACTTGAACAGGCTGATTTTGATGGTTATAAAATAAGCAACCACCAGCTCATCAGCTCCCAGGATATAGCGCCATGGCATACTGCTGAGTAAATGTGTTAATAATGCGTTCACGAATATCTGCGAGGAAAATTACTTAATTGTTTGAAAAAACTCATTCTGCCTTTGCGGTTGGATATTTTAGCGTAATTAAGTATTGCTTCTCTAGCCCAATTAAGCGTACTATCAATCAAGTTTACTTCTAAAATCAGGATGAAATTGCTATCTTTTTCGCTACTGAAATTAAAAATGCCCTTTATGAGGGCATTTTTAACAATATGGACTACACGGACTTAACCTTACGGCGATTAGCTACTGTTAACCCAATCAGTCCTAATCCCATCAAGAACAATACACTAGGTTCAGGTACAACAGTCACCTCAGAGTCATAAGAAATAATCTGATTAGCCTCCAGATGAATAGTTGCAATTTGTGTTAAAGAGAATGGGGCATTTACAGGATTCACTAACGTTCTTGCTACATTCTCACCAAATGCACCAGGACCATTCCAATTATTGGATGAAATCGACGTAGCACCAACTGTATCAAATTCTACATTTGATGTATTGAAGAAATAATCCACTTGCAAGCTGTTTAGAGGATTAGATCCCATTGTTCCACCAATACTTGCGCCCAACAAACCGAATCCTGGACCACCTATTCCATTTAGATCAAAATCTGTATCAGTCAAACTGATCACAAGATCAAGAGCACTGTTAGAGGTAATGTCTACATTGAGCAAATCCATTAGGGCTACAATATTACTATTGCCACCCAGTGGCTTGCTGGTGCCAATGGATGTAACAATACTAGCGTTCGGGGTAATAACCATTGCGTTAATGAATCCTGCTATTGCAGAAAGATCGCCCGCGCCATTATCAGTAACAGTTGTTGTAATACCGTTTGTAACATCTTGCACTTTCAAAACAAATCCTGCATGACTTGTTCCAACCCAAAGCACAGCACTTAATGCTGACACTGTAAAAACTTTTACTGATTTTGATATTAAATTATTCATTGCCTATTCTCCATTCTGTTTCGTAAATATGTAATAAAACTAGCTGCTTGTTTACATTAAAGCAATTACCGTGCCAAATTGTTAACTTACTGATAATAAAGAAGTTAGTATTGGTTGTTTTAATTTTTGCAGGAATGATTTGGTGCTATGTAAGAGCTGGCGTCATGTACTAAGGTCGTATTTTTACTTAAAAAATGTCATAGATGGCTAAGTATTGGCGCCATTCAAGAAATAATTATTAACAACTGCCACAATATTTTGTGAGAAAGAATAAAGTTTCTGGGACTTGATAAATATGGAGGGCAAATTCTTAATGGTAATCAATGCGCCGCCCGGCGATAACGCAACAAACCATATGACTTTAGTCGACTTTTTGTTCGAAAATATGGTTGCCTTTACACTCTATGCGGCAGATGAAACACACTTTGTAAACTTGCTGGGTTCAGGCATCAATGCTCTGCTGCATCAATTGGAATTATGACTGCAGATACTGCCTTCAATGAAGAAAACATCAATCTAATGGACTTGTCTCAAACAAGATTAGAATATTCACTTACGACTGTTAAACAGACCAAAGATACTCGATCAGAACAATTTACTTGCACCACAAATTAATTTCAATGAATAGCACCTGCTGGCACTACGAATTTTTAATTTTTGCCGTGAATGATTGTTTTGCTTGCTCCCCCATAAGACTTAACATAAATAATCATACGAGCTTTAGCTCAAATTTTTCATCTGTTTCTTAAATAATGCATTTGATCTCAATTACTCTGAAGACAAAGCACTCTTGATTTATAATTTGGCATGAAAGAAGAAACTAGAATGTCAAAATATGTTGTCTGTGCCCTTTATAGGTTTGTGTCTCTACCTCAATATAAAGAGATACAGCCTCCACTGCAGGCGAAAATGATTGAATACCAAGTCAAAGGAACGCTTTTGTTAGCGAAAGAAGGTATTAATGGGACCATTTCAGGCAGCCGTTCAGATGTTGATTCATTATTAAATTGGATGCGAACCATCCCAGAATTTGCTGAAATTGAGACCAAAGAAGCCGTCACGGACAAACTACCCTTCAAGCGCAGCAAGGTTAAGCTAAAAAAAGAAATTGTCACCATGGGCGTCAAAGGCATCGATCCGAATCAGTCGGCTGGCACCTATGTAACACCTCAACAATGGAATGACTTAATTAGCGATCCGGACGTTTTGCTTGTCGACACACGCAACCACTATGAAGTTGCAGTTGGTGCTTTTGCTCATGCAGCAAACCCTAAAACCACTACATTCCGTGAATTCCCGCAATATGTCTCTGAAAACTTAAATCCAGCTGTACATAAAAAAGTAGCCATGTATTGCACGGGCGGTATTCGTTGTGAAAAATCTACTGCATTTCTGAAAAAACAAGGATTTGAGGAGGTCTATCACCTGAAAGGTGGCATTCTCAAATACCTTGAGGAAATTCCGGAAGAAAAATCTTTATGGAAAGGCGAATGTTTCGTATTTGATGAACGCGTCACCGTCAACCATCAACTTGAGAGAGGCAGTTATGACCAATGCCACGCTTGCCGCTTACCAATTTCTGACGAAGATAAATTAAGCAAATACTACCAACAGGGCATTAGCTGTCCAGCTTGCTACCATCAACGCACAGACGAAGATCGAGAGAGATACCAAGAGCGCGAAAAACAAGTGAAATTAGCTGAAACTAGGGGCAAGATTCATATTGGAGATAAGAACAGCAAATAATCATTGAAACCGGAAATCTTAATCGGCGCCTCGAATTGATGTTCATACAAAACAAAAGAAACTAAAAGTATTTTGAACAGCGTGGAGCCTAATACCTTTTCGCACCTTATTCAGTTTGCATTCATATTGACTTAATTAAAGTAAAAGGGGTTTAAACAAACGACAGAAAACTCACTGAAGGAGACCCCAAAATGCAAACTAAGAAAACAGCATCGACAAACCTATTATTTATGTCGCTATTGATAATAACGCTTGCAGTACCAGCAGTAGCCGAAGCTGGTAAAGGCCATCACCTGCATGGTCATCCACACCACCACTATGACCGATATGGTCATGCTTACGGTCATTCACATCACCACCATAAATACAAACGCCATTATAGAAAACGAAGTTCATATTACGGCGGCTATAGCCAAGGTTACAACCGCGCTTATAATCCACCACGAGGCTACTACAACCATCCATACTATAATAACTATCCACCACAACCACGCTACGAATATAGACATAACTATAATTATCCGCCACCTGCACCCATCTATGGGTATCCCGGCAACGTGATGTTTAGTATAAGCGACGGTTATAATGGCTTCATGTTTGGCTACTGATCATATGAACCGATAAACGATGAACATAAGTTACTCTTTACCGGTTTTGCTAAAAGAACCTAAGGCCTCAAAAGCCAAATACAGAATAAAGGCACCAAATATAAGTTGAAGTCCTGAAAACTAGCTTCTAAAATGCCGACAATAAACTGATACTTATGTATGCTACTGATGCGTAAACTTGTACATATTTGATTTTCCAACAAAGTTGATTTGGTATTTTTTACAGAACTGCTCTACAGTATGCACATACCAGTCTGCGGCAGTTGGATGCACCATTACTGATTCGATAAACTCTGGAATATGGGAAAACGATATATGTTTTAAATGAAAATTGCTTTCAGAACGACAACTCTTTTTTTCAACAAAATTTTTATACTCCTGCTCTGTTATTTCTCCTTTATCTTTAAAAATTTCTGCGGCTTTTAACATGAGATCAGAGTGTGGTTTTGGTTCCTCATCCAGCAAATAATTATTGTCAACATTAGAAAACAGCCTCACTTCCTTCTCATGTGAAAATACATCTCTTTTCCAAGAAAAAGCTTTATGTATTTCCATCTTCCCATCCAAAAGAAAAATACTCTTAAGTTCGCGCTCTAAATTCACTTGCTTATAAACTACTTCCAGAAAACCTATCTTCTCTATAGATTGGATTTTTTTATGCTTGTTTTAATGCGTACTGCATTTTCATTATGAGCATAGATTCTTCACAATGCACCACTTTCTGAATATTTAGTCCAAGATTGCAAATGTATAGTTTTACTATATTTATCGAGAAGAAATAAACGAACATCGGGCGGCAAATCATTCGATTTAAAATTTCTCGTTAGCCATTGAAGAATATCAGCTCGCCCTTGTTCTGTTTGCATTGCTTTTATCACAAAACCTTCATATGGATCTTGCCACATATCGTATGTTACAAAAGCTAATTTCTGCCTTAACACCACGTCTACGAATGATTCAAAACTCAAAAAACGATAGATTTTGGTACTCTACTAGCACCCCTTAGTTTTGTTTTAATCTGGCGAGAAACATGCATTAAGTTTTGATTCGTGCAACATGCCACTATATGCAACCCAAACCAATCCCAACCTGATTAAATGGCTTGCCCTGAAAAAAGTTATTGATATTGCCTGCAAGCTGGTCAAGTAGGCGTTGTCTGGATTGCTTGCTGGCCCAAGCCATATGTGGGGTTACAATAAGATTAGCTGACTGATATTGTAATATCAAATTATCATTTCTAGGCGGTTCTTCATGCAAAACATCGAGGGCAGCACCGGCAATGCACTCGTTAGTTAAACTATCCAGCAAGTCTACTTCATTCACCAACCCACCCCTTGCAGTGTTGATCAAATAGGCCGAAGGTTTCATTAGGTCAAATTCTCTGCGGCTTACTAAGTTTTGTGTGTCATGCGACAGAGGACAATGCAGGGTAATAAAATCCGCCTGACTAATGACTTCATCAAACGCAGCCCTCCCTGGTCGAGCAGTCTTATCTTTGCGTTCAGCAATCATTATTTGCATACCAAATGCCTTGGCAATATCGGCCACTCCCTTACCTAACTCACCGTATCCAATAATACCCAGGGTCTTGCCAGACAGTTCTTCAATTCCGAAATCAAGGGGACAAAAAAATTTACTAGTCTGCCAGCCGCCGTTTCTCACCAATTCCTGATATTCCACAAAACGGCATGATAGATTCAGCATGAGCATAAAAACATGCTGCACGACGGATGGAGTGGCATAGCCCCGAACATTACAGACAGGAATATTGCGTTCAGCTGCTGCTATGAGATCTATATTGTTGTACCCAGTCGCTGAAACACAAATTAATTTCAGGCGATTTGCAGCAAAGATTGCCTCGCGATTCAGAAACACCTTATTGCTGATTACGACCTCTACGCCTTTGATTCTATCCAACACTTGCTCCTCGGAGGACTCTTCATAGAAACACCATGGCGATATCGCCTGTTCCAGCTTTGTACAATCCATATCGCCACGAGTGGCTGAACCAAAATCAAGAAAAACCGCACTCATTCTATTCTTCCTATCGTTTTTTTATGATTCTAACTGGAAACACACAAACACGATAACATTATAATATCTGCAAGATTAAAATTCGGGTTATGATGCCTGCATGGAAAAAATGTATTGGCTAGACCGCTGGGAATGCGACGATATCAGTTTTCATCAGACTGACGTCAACTTATATTTAAACAAATACTGGCCAGAATTAAAATTGGCCTATGGCAGCAAAGTATTCGTACCGTTATGCGGCAAAAGCCGCGACATGCTATGGCTCAATGAGAAAGGGCATGCTGTACTGGGCATTGAATTAAGCAAGCTCGCAGTACAAGCGTTTTTTCAAGAAAATAACTATACCCCGCATTGTGAAACTAATGACAAGTTTGAGGTTTTTAGATTCAATGACCTCAGCATCCTGTATGGTGATTTCTTTGATTTGAACAAGAACGACTTGGCTACAGTCATTGCCGTTTATGACCGCGCATCGATTGTCGCACTACCACCCGAAATGCGCGAGCGTTATGCAAACCACCTAATGAACATATTGCCACCAGGAACGCAAATTCTATTGATTACTTTTGACTACCCGCAATCAGAAATGGCTGGGCCACCATTTGCAGTTTCACCTGATGAGATCAAACAACTTTATCAACAACATGCTGATATCCACTTACTCGCACAATCGGACGTTCTTGAACAAAACCCTCGCTTTAAAGAGCGTGGCTTGAGTCGAATACAAGAAACTGTTTTTTTGCTGACAACCCATTCCAGTTAAAATTTCGCATAACTAGTGACCTGGGTAGTCTATATTCTGCAATGCACTGATGACAGTCTCTATACGGGCATCACGACTGACTTAGCACGTCGAATTAATGAGCATGAAACAGGAGGAACTAAAGGCGCGCGATACACCAACGGTCGTGGGCCATTCCGATTAATGTATCAAACGCATTGTGATAATAGAGCCGAAGCCTCAAAATTGGAATTATCGATAAAGGCATTATCTCGCACCAAGAAATTGGCTTTAATCTCACAACAAATAAATTTGCAAATTGATCATTAACTATGTTGACGATATCTGACAGCTTATCTGTACCACTAACCGAAATCGACATGCAAGCAATACGCTCACAGGGCTCTGGCGGACAGAATGTAAACAAGGTGTCGACGGCCATTCACTTGCGTTTTGATATCAACGCATCATCATTACCCGGCATATACAAAGAACGATTACTAAAATTAAAAGATAGCCGCATCTCCAGTGATGGCATCATTATTATCAAAGCACAGCGTTATAACAGCCAGATTAAAAACAAGGATGATGCACTCAATCGACTTCTAGAAATCATCAAAACTGTTACCGTTCAGATAAAAATGCGCAAACAAACCAAGCCAACCAAAGCATCTAAAGTCAAACGTCTAGAAAGCAAGGCAATTCAAAGCCGAAGAAAATCGTTACGTGGTAAGGTTAAAGATGAGTAACATCAATTAAACAACGGTCTAAATTTTCCATCAATTGGAGAACCCAGTCACTTGCTATTACGATTAAATATACTTGCATTTGTTCTGGGTGCTAGCTTATTGCAACGACAAGCTGAGTTACCTGAGTTAATTTGGGTATTGGGGTTACTGCCCGCCATCATCGCTTTTTCAAAACTCAGACATCACTCATCAGAAATTTTTGTTATTACTAGGAAATTATTGTTATGTATCTGTTTCCTTGGCGTCGGGTTTTTCTGGGCAGCAACATTTGCACACTGGCGCATGGCAGATTCATTACCAAACACATGGGAAGGTCGTGATATTCAGATCGTCGGCGTAGTCGCCAGCCTGCCACAAACAAGTGACCGTAGTGTACGTTTTCGGTTTGATGTAGAAGAGACCCTCACCGAATCAGCCATTGTTCCCAAACATATCTCACTTTCTTGGTATAAAAATCGTAACAAATTGACTGGCAAGACAGAATCGCCCAACATACAAGCAGGTGAGCGCTGGCAGATAACGGTGCGTCTAAAACAACCACACAGTAATGCCAACCCTCATGGGTTTGATTATGAGGCTTGGGCGTTAGAACGTAACATACGTGCCGTCGGTTATGTACGTCATGCTGAAGACAATGTACGTCTGAATGCAATAGTTAATCAACCACTTTATTGGATTGAACGCACCCGCCAAAAAATTGATCAACGTTTTACTCAGATTCTGTCGGAACAAACCTATGCCGGTGTATTGATTACGCTCGCGACGGGAAATCAACGCGCTATTCCACATGATCAGTGGCAAATATTTACGCGCACAGGTACCAATCATCTAATGGCCATTTCTGGGCTACATATCACGATGGTTTCAACGATGATGTTTGCATTTATGTATTGGCTATGGCGTTTAAGCCCTTCGCTAATATTGCGGTTACCTGCACGTCGTGCGGGAGTAATTGCAGGGCTAATTGTGGCACTAGGCTACACTTTACTTTCCGGCTTCGCTATTCCCGCACAACGTGCATTTTGCATGCTCGCAGTGGTAGCAATTGCGTTATGGCGTGGACAATTCACTTCGCCGACAATGGCGCTGGCTTGGGCTTTATTTATTGTAGTGCTACTGGATCCATGGGCAACGCTTTCACCAGGATTTTGGCTATCATTTGGCGCCATCGCCATCATCATGCTTGTAACTGTTGGACGTATTGGCCAACTGCACTGGCTCACCGGCTGGCTGCGAATACAATGGGCCATTACATTAGGTTTGGTTCCCTTATTGTTGGCGCTATTTCAACAAGTGTCCGTCGTATCACCAGTAGCCAATGCCATCGCTATTCCGCTAGTTAGTTTGGTTATTGTGCCCTTAACCTTATTATCGACTATACCTATATTTGACTTTATCTTACCCCTTGCTCATACCCTATTAGGTATCGGCATGGCTGGGTTAACGTGGTTAAATGAGACACCACATGCCATCTGGCAACAACATGCACCGCCTGCATGGACCATTGGCGTCGCTGTTATTGGCATCGTTTGGATGCTACTACCCGGCAATTTGGGACCGGGGTTCTTCTCGGGTTTTCCTGCACGCTGGCTTGGTTTGGTTGCTTTATCACCCATGTTTCTAGTCATGCCACCCAAACCAGCAGACGGAGAATTATGGTTAACAGTATTAGATGTTGGACAGGGATTAGCCGTTGTAGCTCGCACCAAAAACCACACCTTGTTGTTTGATACCGGACCCAGTTTCGGTCATTCCGATAGTGGCAGTCGGGTTATTGCGCCTTTCCTACGTGGCGAGGGCATCCAGCACTTAGATGCTATGGTTGTGTCACATACAGACTCTGACCACAGTGGCGGCGCTTTATCTGTAATGAGTGCAGTGCAAGTAAATAAACTCATATCATCGTTAAGTAAAGACCACCCGATTCGCCAAGCCATTAAGAATGAACAGCAATGTTATGCCGGTCAATCATGGCAATGGGATAATGTGTATTTTAAAATACTGCACCCATTGACCAAAGACTACGACAAGCCAAGTCAAGGCACTAATGCGGCCAGTTGCGTGCTAAAAATTACCAGCGACCATGGCAGTATATTATTACCAGCAGATATTGGACGTAAAGGTGAAAGCGCTTTACTTTCTCGTGACCGTGACGGGCTACCTTCCACGGTATTAATCGCTCCTCATCATGGCAGCAACACCTCTTCAACTGCAGCTTTCATCCAACAAGTGGACCCTAATCTGACTATCTTCACGGTCGGTTATCGTAACCGTTACAGTCATCCACGAGAGGAAGTTATCGAACGTTATCGTACGTTGGGGTATAAGAAATTACGCAGCGATCATGACGGGGCAATACTACTTCGATTTACAAATGAGGGATTATTAGTTGAACGATGGCGGGTATTGAATCGTCGGTATTGGCAGCAAGCTTGGGATTAAACTATTCTGATTCTAGTGTCATAACTGGTAAGTTGGTTCGCAGCACTTTATTTTTAATCATGGCTCTAGATACCTTCTTCTCAGCTTCCTTAATGCCTATATGAAACCCCGCAAAACCGGGCATAACGACCTGATCAACAGCCATACCAATTACACGACCATTATGCGGTGATACCACTTCGCTTTGGGTGTTGGTAATAGGGTCTGTCACCACACCTAATACTTTATTTTTGGAAACTTTGTCACCCAACGCCACATTACTAAACAAGATACCACCTTGATCAACACGCACCCATGCAGAGTGATAATAAACAGATTCTGAATCATTCCATACATGGGTATTCTCAAGCATTTTTATTTTATTTAACAAAATTCTAATGCTATGAACACCATGTACAACAGCAGGCTCTTGCAACGTCAACGACTTCCCTGCCTCCAGCGTAACGGCAGGAACTCCTATTTCTACCGCAGCATGTCGCAACATACCAGTAGAACCTTCACTGTGCAGGATGACAGGTATTCCAAATGCCTGTGCAAAAGCGGCCACTTCAGGATAATGCAAATCAGCCCTAATTTGTGGCAAATTAGTACGATGTGACGAACCCGTATGCAAATCCACTAGTAAATCACAGTGTTTAACAATATTATTAAAAAATGAATATGCAATACGAGATGCTGAGCTACCTTGAGGATTGCCCGGAAAGAAACGGTTTAGATCACGACGGTCTGTCAAATAACGTGAAGCACGTTGAAATCCCTGTAAATTTACAATTGGCACACCAATCACAGTACCCGACAATTCGTTTGGATCAATGCCGTGGAGTATACGTCGAACAATCTCAATACCATTTAATTCATCACCATGAATCGCGGCTGTTAAGCAAAGTACCGGGCCTGTTCGCACGCCATTCACCACTAAAACAGGTGTTGGTGGAGATAGACCGTCTATAGACTGATTCGGTTGCCAAGATAGTCGCATTGCATTAGCAGGCGGGACGACAGCATCCAACAAAGCCAATGATTCTTGTGGCTGGGTGACCTGATCAATATTAAGTATGTCGGCAATTTCTCCATTTGTCGGCGATGCGTGATTGGCTATCGCGTTTAATGGAATAATTGATTCGTCTTCGACAACATCAAATGCTTGATGTGCAGACCCATCAACGGTTACCAATAAAAGTAGTAAACCAAAAATTTTTCTTAACATTTATTAATTGCGTCCAATTACCTATTATTTCGCCTGAATTTCTAAGAAACATAACCCCATACTTAAAAGATAGTTATTTAAATCACGCCTCTAGAAATAAGAATTACTCGATTTGATAGCTATTTGAATACAATATACGATTATTTCTGTGGCATTAGATTAAACAAAGATAGAAAACCAGCCCATTACTTCTACTGAACAATTAATAATTATCAATGAATATTCAACGGGATGAGAAATTTAAAACGCATACCTATGGAATTTGTCACAAAGCTATATATATATCAGGATAATTAACGGTGACGAGCTAAATAACGCGGTGTCCAAGCATGTGGGATTTTGTGTACGAAGTGATAGCGTGCAACATGGTAGCTTGGGTCAAAACCATAAAAATTGAGCTGCATGTGACGAAGTTCTTCATCGCGATAGGTTTGCAATGGTTTTTCTTGCTCGTCTTGTTGACGCAGTAAAACTTTCTTCTGCAAATGCGTGGTGTAGTTTGGGTCTTGAGTCACTGCTACAGCCAACTTCTCGATCTTCTTCGTGAAGTCGCCCTGATTGAGCAAAAAGCAATTATCAATAAGCCCAATATCGCGTGCATGCGCCGCACTGATGGGTAGGCGATTCTGAGTTAGTGATTCAGCCTTTAGTTTGCCAACTCGACGTGGCAATAGATAGGTCCAGTATTCAGAGCCATACAAATTGCCCATGCTTTTATAGTGTGGATTGAAAATTACATCGTCACGCGCATAAACATAATCTGCTGCTAACGACAAAAACACCCCACCTGCCCCTACATTGCTTTGTATAGCAGCTATGGTGATTTGTTTGCTAGTCGTAATGATCGCTTGGGCCAAGTCGTTCATCGCATTAATATTACGCCAAGACTCATCTGCGGGGCTGACAGCCTGTTCAATGTGATTGAGATGAATGCCATTTGCCCAGAAATCAGCGCCTCCCATGAGCACGATGACTCGCACATCACGGTGAGTCGCAGCTAAATAAGCGTCTCGTAAACGATGACATTGCTCGACATCCATCGCGCCATTGTAAAAATTAAAATATAAATAGCCGACATCATCCTTCTGCTCAAACCAAATATCGCGATAAGTTTGACCACAATAAATCACAAATGGATCTAATGGTATTTCTGGCACACAATCCAGGTGGCCTTTTAATGCCAATGTTGCTGATAACTTAAAACCGGGGTCACCAGCAACTTTACGCTTCAAATGACCAACCCATATTGCTCCATCAACAGTTGCGCGACAAATAGCGCCATAACGCTTGGCGATAATTTCACCAGGTTGAACGCCATGCAGGACATCTTCAGCACATGCATCAAACAAATAATATGATGTGTCAAATAAACTATCCAACACACCTGGAAACCCATCAGCAGCGCGAATTTTTTTCAAAATTATCGCGGCATTATCCTCTGCCCAATTAATCTTTCGATCGCTTTGGCGAATAGGCACGTGCTGTTGGCCTAGTACCTCTGGCCGAGAATAATCCAACGATAGCGGTTTGAATTTTCCAGACTGAAAACGTGCAACAGCGGTTAAGACAGCCCGTGTTGCTGCACCGACTACTTCATGACGATACAAACTACTTTTGGCTGCATAACGCATGGGAAAAGTTTCCGATGCCCAAATATCACCTGCGTCCATTTCAGCGTTAGCCTGCAACACCGTCACACCCCATTCTTGGCGTTCTTGCATAATCGCCCAATCCAGTGCAGAAGGACCACGATCACCGACAATACCTGGGTGAACAATAAAACAGGGCGTTTTCTGCCAGACTTCTTCGGGAAGTGCGCGCTTTAAAAACGGCGCAATAATCAATGATGGCTGGTAAAGTTCAACGGCTTGAATAGTTACTGCATCATTGATATCAAACTCAATTGAAATCTCATGGTTACACTGCGTTAATTCAATAAAAAGACGTTGCGCCAAGCTATTAAAACTGTGTGTGATAAACAGGATTTTCATGCCGTAATGTTGATCAACAAATCCGTGGTAATTGTTCACCACTGAGCCAATCCACCACACGCTTACCACCGAAACACGTGGTCATCTGCACGAAATAATGTGAATCCTCAACAACTTCGCCAATAATGGCTGCGTTAGCTCCCAGTGGATGTAACTTCATGGTGAATAAGAGTCGATCTGCATCTTCTGGCGAGCAAATTGCAATCAACTTACCTTCATTAGCAACATACAGTGGGTCAAAGCCCAAAAACTCACAGGCCGCGCTCACTTGCTCATGAATGGGTAATTCACTCTCATACAACATCATGCCCACAGCCGATTGGTGAGCAATTTCATTCAGTGTCGTCGCCATCCCACCGCGTGTGGGATCACGTAGGACATGAATATCTGGCACAGTAGCTATCATCATCGCCACCAAATCATGGAGTGGCGCTGTATCAGAGGAAATGCTGGTATGAAACGACAAGTTTTCACGCAACGACATAATAGTAATGCCATGATCGCCTAACGTACCAGACACCAATATTTTGTCACCAGGGCGAGCGCGCTCACCTGAGATATTAATACCTTCTGGCACAATACCGACCCCTGTCGTGGTAATAAACACGCCATCAGCTTTACCTTTTTCCACCACTTTTGTATCACCCGTGATGATAGACACACCCGCCTCTTGTGCCGCTTGCGCCATCGATTCAACAATTCGTTTTAGATCGGCCAGCAGAAAACCTTCTTCCAAAATAAAACTCGCCGCAAGATGAAGGGGTTTGGCACCCGACATCACCACATCATTAATTGTGCCATGCACCGACAAACAACCAATATCGCCACCTGGAAAAAATAGGGGCGTAATAACATGACTATCTGTCGCCATAACCATGCGCCCACCGGGAACATTAAAACAAGCCTGATCATTCATTTGACGCAGAAACTCATTATCAAATGCCGCTAAAAATAGTTGCTCAATTAATTGCGCCATCACGCGCCCGCCACTACCATGCGTCATATCCACGTGCCCATGTTTCAAATCTAACTTTCGGGTATAGCTAGATTTGATTGTTGCCTTGTGATCACTCACTCAGTCGCCCCTCTAAATCTCCCATAACTATAATGTGCCGCACATGCGCCTTCTGAAGACACCATACATGAGCCTATTGGGTTTTCTGGTGTGCAAACGGTGCCAAAAATTTTGCAGTCTTGTGGTTTTTTAACACCACGCAAGATCGCACCACACTCGCATGCTTTGTTATCCGGCATGGAGATTGCAGGCATTTGAAAACGTTGCTCGGCATCAAAATCGGCATAATCTGATTTAATCCGTAACGCACTGTAAGGCACTAATCCAAGTCCGCGCCACTCAAATGATCGACGCAGTTCAAACACCGTGGCCACTAGCAGCTTTGCCTTGACGTTACCTTCACGCATAACCGCACGAGTAAATTCATTTTCCACTTCAGCACGTCCTTCATTGAGTTGGCGCACCAGCATCAATATGGATTGCATCACATCCAGCGGCTCAAAACCCGCGATAACTACCGGCTTTTGAAACTCTTCTGCAAAATACTCATAAGGTTGACTGCCTATAATCGTCGAAACATGCGCTGGCCCAATAAAACCATCCAAACGTACCACATCGAGTTGACGGACTTCAGGTGATTGCAAAATATGTGAAATAGCGGATGGCGTTAGCACATGGTTACAAAACACACTAAAATTAGTTAGTTTTAACAGCTGCGCTTGTTTGATGACCACCGCAGTCGGCGGTGTCGTTGTCTCAAAACCAATAGCAAAAAAAACCACTTGTCGCTGCGGATTATCATGTGCAATTTTTATTGCATCTGCACAGGAATACACCATGCGTATATCCGCACC
>JAJFJG010000037.1 GCA_021774265.1 Nitrosomonas sp. | reverse complement strand
TGATTCAGAAAGTTGCCTTTACGGGTACGGCGAATGACATCAAAATCAGAGAAACTCATAACTTACATTTAACAGACTGATTAAAAGCTAAATTTTACTACAGAATACATTTTTGATGGGGGTTTGCCGTGCAAAGGTCTCATATGGTACGTAACGCCATGAAGTACGTTCCCTGGAAAGACTACAAGGCTGTCGCGGCTGATTTGAAACAGATTTACCAATCAGTGACAGAAGAAGTGGGTTTGTTAAAACTGGATTAATTCTCCGAACGCTGGGATGACAAATATCTCCAGATTAGCCGCTCAAGGCGTACTCAATGGCACAACCTCAACACATTATTCAACTACCCTAAAGATATTCGAAAGGCAATCTATACAACCAATGGAATCGCTTAACAGTGTTATCGCAAGACAGTCAAAAAAACGTAAACTGTTTCCAACTAATGACTCCGCGAAGAAGGTCATCTATCATGCCATTCAGGCTGCGTCACATAAATGGACAATGCCAACTCATAACTGGAAACAGGCGCTGAATAGATTTACAATCGAATTTGAACACTGTTTAACAGGCTACAGTTAACTCAGACAGTTACACAGAAAACTTTATACTCTCATGCCGAGCTACGCGATTGAGCCGCTACTTTGGCAAGTGTTATTTGTCTGTCCGTTAAATATAAAAGCGCGGCTATCTTCCGGATAACATGTCGCTCATGAGCATCAATTTTTCCATCGGCGAGCGCAATAAGCCAGAGGTCCTCGATTAACTCGCAACGTTGTGAATTATTCCAAGAGTCACATAATTGACGCGTGAAGCCCTGTAAACTAATAGCTTCATCGGAAGAATCCTCAGCTAAAGCAACTAATTCAGCTATTTCTTCACGAGATAAATCAAACTGCTTGTGCAGTTGTTCAGCCATCTGCAGGTTCTCAAACAGGTGAATGTCGCTATCCGACTTGATTACTTCAAACATCAGTGTTGCAGCAGCTAATGCGATATCGTGTGAATTTGGTTTTGTTAAGGTTTCGTTGTCAGTAAACCGGTCTTTTACAAATTGTTTAAATGTTTTGAGCATATCGAAGATTGGTAACTTTATTACCCAATATTAAATTTAGAAACGGTACTGCCAAGTTAACTACACCTGATCTAGATTGACAATAGTTTAGAGATAGCTCAGGGACACTATCAAACAGTAATCATTCAGTACGCAATGTTGTTTTATTATCGGTTTAATTTAATACATCGATGATATCGAAAACTTGTTGGCGGAAAAGGGGGCGATGTATCTCATGAATCATTGGCTAGTCATTGTCGAGATCCGAGGCAAGGGGTCTTTGCATCTTGGGAAAATATTGCGTTAGTACAATAACAACAATTCAAGTGTAGAACGCCCTGCGAGGTTAAGTTGGCAAACTCAAAGAATTACTTCTTGTCTTGATCAGGAAAATGCTTCTTCGCTTTTTCAAACGCTTGTTGCATAGATTTTTTAGACTTGTTAAGTCCAGCTTGGATGTCTTCCCACGCACTTTCTGAATTACTTTCAAACTGCGTCAATTTTTCTTTTGTCTGGTTTAGCTCCTGTTCCAGTTCATCGAGATGTGGCTGAATCTTTTCTTGAGCTTCTTTCATTCCCAGATGCATTTGCAACTTAACTTCATCGACTATTGACTGTAAGTTTTCTAGTTCAGTTTGTAATTGTTCTTTCACTGTTTTCCCACTCATCTTATTTTCCTCTTTTTAAAATTTATAATTTAATTCAGCGCGAACTGCCTTTTTACAATATCTGCACTGTATTGTCAGTTTAATTGTGTTCGAGCAGTGACCAAGTTGTTCGCATATGATACAGGAACGTGGGTTAACTTGCTCTCCAAGCCTTATGAAGGATACTTGCCAAGTTAACTGTATTTGAGCGATTTCAGTGCTGAGCGTCTTGCGGGAGTTAACTTAGCAATACCATAACTAAACCTAGACCTTATAAAAGTTACTGATTTAAATGTAAAGATATCTAATAATATTACCTATCTGGCTTAACAGCCGAATCAATGAACTGCTGCCTGATTTTAATAAATTTTCTCCGCGCACCCTACGCCTATCCCCACCAGGGTATTTCGACGCAAAAAAACGGCGCGCTATGCTAACTTCAAAAACATAACCTATAATGCTCCACGTGGCAAGCCGCGGGGAATTGCAAGTTGAAATGCCTAAAATAGAGCCGTTACTAGATGTTGACGTTAGACGCTTACGAACGTTGTATCCTAATATCAACTTGAAGGAGCATTAGTTCAAACTTAATCGACAGTTGTTTGTTTTTGGGGTTGCACAGTATTAATACAACTCATGCTTAGAGGGTGTTTCATTCTTATTGGAGAGTTCACGAGCCTTATCTTTTTGCATGACAGGGATTCCCCTTATAATTGGGAATGCAAGTTGATCAGATTGGCAGATTAGTTCATCTTTAAATTTTCCGTATCTTAATGGACCCTTGCATAATGGGCATGCCATGATATCGATCAGTTTCAAACTTTGAAATTTATCTCGAATATTTTTAATGATATATTCCCGAAGCGCGCCATCTACCTGCGCCTCGACTGGAAGTATCCATAAATTGTTAATTGTAAATGAACGGGTTTTAAACGCATCTTCTTCCGACATTAAAATAATATCAGTGTCGGGAAATTGGAAATCTTTCTTCTCAAATTTATGGTTGTCAGCAAATGTATGAAACTTAGCATTTATTCCTAAGCTTAATAAATGATCGAAGAACCATTGTGCATTATCGAGATCAGCGATAGCATGAATGCGCCTGCTAGATAATTCTGTCGGCGTTATGCAATTTCTAGGATCTAAATTATGATGAAAAATATCTCTCGTCAAATTCATGTCGTAGATGCTTGCCCATTCTTCAGTATCAAATTTATGATTAATTTTGCCATTGACGACTACTGCATCAACATCTTGTAATCTATTAAGGCTCTCACGTAGTGGCCCAGCCGGTATTATCTGGCCATTACCTATATTTTGCTCGCAGTAATCTATGACGACAATTTCAAGGTCACGTTCTAGTTGGTGATATTGCAATCCATCATCGTTAATCAGAATATTACAATCTGGGTGTGCCTTCAATAGCTCTTCAGCTACAGCCACACGGTCATCACCAATCCATACAGGGCAGCCAGCACAGCGATGTGCTAGCCATAATGATTTTCCACCTACAGCGTCTTGATCGCTTGATGTTGTAACAGCAATAGGTGTGCCTGTATTATCATTAGAGCCACGACTGATTATTCCAGGACGTAATCCATATCCCTTTAAGAGTTCTACAAGCCACAGAATAAATGGTGTCTTGCCTTTATCATCAACAGTAATACTATCAACAACAATGACAGGAACGGATAAGGTGATTGTTGAGAAAAGATCAAGCCGGTAGCATAGGCGCTTAAGAGAGATTATTACGCCATATAAAATGCTAATTGGCCATAATAAAAAATGAAGCGGTGTAATCCGGTGCCAATAAAATTCAGATAATTTCATGGTAAACCTCCAATAGCTGAATCTATCAATTTCTAAATCAAAATAGAAGACTTCACAAAGTCATTAATTTAGTGATGTAGGATTTCTTTGTTAGTTGTCTACTAAGTAAAGGTTAAGAGAGCTGTAAAAGAAATTATTAAAAGAATTTTAGTTTTTTTCAATACAATTTAGAAGCTTTAGAGATCCAGGTGCAAATAAGGATCGATTTTTATAAGTCTTGCAAATAATAAAAGCATAATCTGTAAAAATTAATAACAACTGATTATTCTTTTATTAGAGTAAAAAAACGGAATTGTCGCAGTCTATATTTTATAAACCTAATTGTTTTTTTCCTTAACTAGGAATGTATATATTGATATGTTTAACGTTTTAAAATAGCGAGACTCTCCGTGGCACAAAGAAAGAGTTTTATCTCTATGATTAATATCTCAATAGACACAGAAAGATTATCGAATAAACTTCTTTATTCGATAATATTAATAGGTAGTGTTTTGTTTTTGTATGTGCAAATTGATCGATGAATCGCTAGGCAGTGCGAAGTAACTGTCACTAGATACTTCCCTGGCACTTGGTCGTTAGTTGCAAACTCAAATACAAATTTGCCATTATCATCACTAGAGTAGGTTGCCTCGGTTGCAATAAAACCATCAGCGCGTGTTATCTTAAATGCTAACAAAACATCACCTGTTGGTTGGTTATCATAGCTTACCCATCCGCTAAGAATAATCTTTTCACCTAAGCGATATTTTATTTTAGACTCATCCAAAATGGGTTCCGATATATGAGTCGCATGGACATTTTGATATGCGCTAAACAACAATAAAGTGAGTGTAATTGTTAAAATATGTTTTGAATTTAACCACATGGCTTGTTTAAGTCAGCATTATTTGAATATTATGTATTGTTATTTACCATTTAGTAAGCACTATTCCTTCAACTTGATATTTGGGGTGCAGCGTTCACAAGGTGATTCGTTATAAGGTGCAGTGTATGCAGACAACGGTTGCTCCCTTGGCATCTTGCAAACGCTCTATGGATTGCTTTTTCTGCGCCATTCACGGTATGAGGTTCTTGATAAGGGAATAGCCATTGCAGGCAAGATATATGCCTTGCCTGTAGCTCTGAATAGCTTAACTATATCCTAAAATATTATGTTGAAAGCATCCTCTTTTTAAGGGGAAAGTCCTTCTATTTGTCAGTTTCAATTTGTAATAAAGCTTCAGTTTCAGTAGTTACTGGTACTTTCGTTTTTATTCTTTTTCGTTTTGGAATGGGCAGGTCCTCTGTAGAAGTTTCTATTGTGTTACCTTCTGTTTCGATCATGACTAACCCGCTATCATCTAGATTAATTAAATTAACAGTAGGGGGGGGCGCCTTATGCTTACTTTTTACTTTGGTCTCAGTTGATTCAGTCGTAATTACTTCTTTTTTGGTTTGGGTTGACTCAGCCACCGCTTTATTTTCTATTGAGATTGTGTCGATTTGTACTAACGTGTCGACTAAAGAAACGGGTTGACTCAATTCCTGCTTTGACACAGAGTCTTGTGATATAGAAATTAATTTTTCTTCGTTAGCGCATGGTTCGATAGCTGTTGTATCAGTAGTCTGGGATGTTTGATGTTTAGTATTGGTGTCCTGTTGTTCTAATTTAGTGTCATTTGGTTTGTTCTCGCGTGGTGTTCGCTCCGATCTCTCTCGTTGTCTGCCGCCACGCCGTCGCCGTGATGAACGTGTACTACGTTCTTCAGTTAGAGGTGTATCTGAAGCCTTAGCTTGTTTTTCAGTGGGAGAACCACCATTGCTCTGTGGTAGCAATGGTTCTTTTTGTTTTTCTGGTTCTTTGGTGTCCGTTGATTGATCGTTTGGGTTGATATCTTTATTGCGTGCATTGCGGCGGTTATCGCGACGTCCGCGACTACGCTCATGGCGTTGGGATTTTTCGATACCTTGAGTAAATTTTTGTTTTGATTCGGTTTCTATTTCAACGGGCTCATTGCCATCAGGCTTAAACCAACCAAAGAATTTATCGAGAAATGAGGATTCCCTCATTTCAATCTCACGAATAGGCGCAGGTTCAGACAATTTAATACCTTGAACGACTGCTTTAGGGCGTGGTTTCGTTTTTTGATCCGAAGAGGGTAATGTAACTTCTTCAGTTGCCTTTTCAATCATTTGATAGCTGGCTTTGGTTTCGTTATTTTTTCCTTCGTCGTGACGAATCCGCTCAATGCTGTAATTTGGCGTTTCAAAATTAACATTGGGGATTAATATAACGTTAACTTTTAAGCGTGCTTCTATATCATGAATCTCAGTGCGTTTTTCATTTAGTAAATAAGTGGCAACATCAACAGGTACTTGGACATGTAGTGCGTCTGTTTGGTCTTTCATTGCTTCTTCTTGGATAATCCTAAGTATGTGTAACGCGGAAGAGTCCGTGCCACGAATATGTCCCGTGCCATGACAGCGTGTGCAAGTAATATAGTTACTTTCACCCAATGATGGGCGTAGACGCTGACGTGATAATTCCAATAGACCAAAGCGTGATATCTTACCAACTTGTATTCGTGCGCGATCCTGATGGAGTGCCTCATGTTGACGCGTTTCAACTTCACGCTGATTGCGAGAAATTTCCATGTCAATGAAATCAATTACAACAAGGCCACCCAAATCACGTAAACGTAATTGGCGTGCAATTTCATCAGCCGCTTCAAGGTTAGTACTTACAGCAGTATGCTCAATGTCTGCCCCTCGTATTGCGCGCGCAGAGTTAACATCGATGGACACCAGTGCTTCTGTATGATCAATAACAATTGCGCCGCCAGACGGAAGCGACACTTGTCGAGAATAAGCCGTTTCAATTTGATGCTCTATTTGAAAGCGAGAAAATAGAGGCACATCATCTTGATAGTATTTGAGGCGGTCTACATTACCAGGCATGACATGCGCCATAAACTGGCAAGCTTGCTCGTATATCTCTTTGTTATCTATAAGAATTTCGCCAATCTCTACATTGAAATAATCTCTAATGGCACGTATTACGATACTACTTTCTTGGTAAATAAGGAAAACACCATCTTGGCTCTTAGCCGCATTTTCAATTGCGTTCCAAAGCTGTACTAAGTAATTAAGATCCCACTGCAATTCTTCTGCGCAACGGCCAATGCCTGCTGTACGGGCAATGATGCTCATTCCAGAAGGAATTTCTAATTTAGACATGACGTCACGTAATTCTGCGCGCTCTTCACCACTGATGCGGCGAGAGACGCCGCCGCTACGGTTATTATTGGGAATTAAAACTAAATATCGCCCAGCTAGAGATATGTTCGTGGTTAAGGCGGCACCTTTTGAGCCTCGCTCATCTTTATCAACTTGAACAATGAGTTCTTGACCTTCGTGTAAGATATCTTGAATTTTGCTACGTGAAAACTCAACGTCATCACCGAAACACGAGGGTGAAATTTCCTTGAATGGTAAAAAACCATGGCGTTCACTGCCATAGTCGACAAACGCTGCTTCCAACCCAGGCTCAAGGCGCGTTATCACTGCTTTATATATATTGCTTTTACGCTGTTCTTTATTGATTGATTCAATATCTAAATCAATAAGTTTTTGACCATCAACAATAGCGACACGTAGCTCTTCTGGCTGCGTCGCATTAAATAACATTCGTTTCATTTTATGCCTTTTTTGCCTTATATTTAGGCAAACAATCTATGTGTTGGTTAGGTGATTCATAAGATATTCGCAAATCAAAAAATATTAATCGAAAAATTAGGGTCATGAAATAGTTTTTAAAATTTTTTTTATTTTTTTTATAGGATAAAGTCGATAATGAAATTTAATTTTTAGAAACAATATACAGAGTTGTCTGAGTTTTTAATTTTTTTATTTTTTGTCTGATAACTAGCGGTTGTGCTTACTGCCACAAATTAAAAATATGTTAACATATTTAATGCGTAAATCTTTCTTACCACTACTTTTAATGGTGAGTGACGTTAACCACTAATATCAAGTATGCAAATATAAATATAGGTGTTAGTTTTTTTGTTTTACAGCCTGTGGAGTATAATACTTCATTTTAATAAATAATCTAGATTTCAACTTGAGAAACATAGGTAAAATTAAGAGTCTAAGCAAAAAAACAACATTGAAAAGTGTAACTACTAAATGTGTTGACGAAACTAATGAAGGCCAGAGAGTAGATAATTACTTAATCGGCCAACTAAAAAGAATACCAAAAAGTCATATTTATCAGCTCGTACGCAGTGGCCAAGTACGTGTCAATAGCAAACGTATCAATGCCAGCTATAAATTACAGCTTAATGATACCATACGTATTCCGCCAGTCAGAATAGAAGAAGATTCATTTTCCAACTTAAAGTGTATATCTAAGTCCCGCCTTATTTCTTTAGACATTTTATTTCAAGATGATGCATTGTTAATTATTAATAAGCCTGCGGGTATGGCTGTACATGGTGGTAGCGGTATAAGTTTAGGCGTTATAGAACAACTACGTACGCAGCATCCTGATTGGAAATTTCTAGAATTAGTTCACCGCCTTGATCGAGAAACATCGGGTGTTTTGTTGTTGGCAAAAAAGCGTAAAGCACTTGTAGATCTGCATCGTCAGATTAGAGAAGGCTCGGTTGAGAAACGATATTATGCGCTGGTTAAAGGAAAATGGATCAATATAAGACAAAATGTTAAATTGCTTTTGAGTAAATATGTGACGACAGATGGTGAGCGTCGGGTAGCTGTTGTAAACAAAAGTAGAGCAGATAAAGGTGTTGATTCTCATACAATTTTTAATTTAAAAAAATCATGGAATGATTTTACATTATTAGAGGCTGAATTAAAAACGGGACGTACACATCAGATTCGTGTTCATCTTGCGTATCTTGGGTTTCCAATTGCTGGAGATGATAAATATGGCGATTTCTCATTTAATAAACAATTAGCCAGAAATAAGCGAGAAATTGTTTTGTCTCGGATGTTTTTACATGCATTTAAGACAGAGATAACACACCCATTATCGGGTAAGCGCATGATTATAGAAGCGCCGCTGGCAAAGGACTTGCAAGCATTTATAAATGAACTGGATGATAGATTGACATAACGTTATTTATAATAATACTAGCTTAATTCGACTATGTGCTGAGTATCATGCTACTCGATACTCGGAATAGAAGCATTTTCCTGATTCTCTAATAATGGTAGTAATATTTCCCAGACATTTTCAACAATTACTTCCTGAGCTTCTGCGTTTGGGTGTATTCCATCTTGTTGAAAAAACTCACGTTTTTCACCGAATCCAGCTAATAAAAATGGAACGAGATTCAGCTGGTAACGTTCTGTTAGCTGTGGATACATGTCCAGGAACTTTTGAGTATAACCAATGCCATAATTAGGTGGTAGCTGCATGCCAAGTAATATCACTGTGGTTTGTTTTTGTATACTGGCATTAATAATTGCCTCGAGATTGCTGTAAATTGATTTAATGGAAGAACCACGTAATCCATCGTTGCCACCTAGTCCGATTAATATAATATCAGGCGTATACGTTTCAAGCGCCTGTTCAATACGATGTCGTCCGCCTAGTGTCGTTTCACCGCTTAAACTGACATTAATTACTTCATAAATAGGTGAGTATTCTAGTAGTCGTTGATTTAAAAGACTTACCCATCCTGCTTCAGATGGTATGCCATAGTTTGTTGATAAACTATCACCATAGACCATGACAGTAACCGTATCAGACGATGCATTAGCTGTAAATGGGATATAAATTAAGAGAAAACACAGATTAATCAGGAATTTTTTCATGGTAAACGATAATATACAAGCGTTACAACCCATTCTACGGGTAAATTCACTCACTAAGCAAGTTCAAACTGGTGAAGCTCAGTTAATTATTCTGCAAAATATTAATTTGGAAATCAATGCAGGTGAGGCTGTGGCGATTGTGGGTGCTTCAGGTTCAGGTAAATCTACATTGTTAGGTTTGCTTGCTGGTTTAGATGTGCCATCAGAAGGCGAGGTTTTTCTTAATAATGTGAACATTTTCTCATTAGATGAGGATGAAAGAGCAGCATTACGTGGAAAAACATTGGGTTTTGTATTTCAGTCTTTTCAACTACTGCCAGCATTGACTGCAATAGAGAATGTCATGTTGCCACTTGAGCTCAGTGGCATAAAAGATGCAGAAGAAACTGCAGAAAGGTTATTGGTGCGGGTTGGATTAGGCAAAAGATTGACACATTATCCTAAGCAATTGTCTGGTGGAGAACAGCAACGCGTTGCTATAGCGCGAGCTTTTGCGACTGAACCTAAATTATTATTAGCTGATGAGCCAACTGGAAACTTGGATTCGGCGACAGGCGCACAAATTATAGAGCTCATGTTTGAACTCAATAGAGAACATGGCACCACATTAGTGCTTGTAACGCATGATGAAGTCATTTCAAATCGTTGTTCACGTCAAATACGTCTGGTAAGTGGGCGTATTGTTCAAGTTTCTAATGAAGTTTTTTCGGTAGTAGCGCAAGGTGTTAGTAATTAAGTATCCAATTAAGTAAGCAAATAAATTTCAATCTCTGTTGGTGGCAGCATTATAGCTATGAATTTTCTTAGACTTTCCTTCCGTATGTTGCGTCGTGATTGGCGAGCAGGTGAACTAAATGTATTAGTTTTTGCTTTGATTATTGCAGTAAGTGGGATGACAACGGTCAGTTTTTTTTCTGACCGTGTGCAATTAGCACTTGCACAAAAAAGCAATCAATTGCTTGGTGCAGACTTATTGATCATTTCTGATTACCCACTTTCTGATCATTATGCTGAAGAGGCAACTCAGCTTGGTTTAAGTACTTCAACAGTGACTAAATTCCACAGCATGGTTTCCAATGGTGATGAAAATCAGCTGTCAGATATTAAAGTGGTAAATGACGGCTATCCATTACGTGGAAAGTTGCTACTTGCTGCGAATATGGAACAACAGCACCCATTGATTGAAACACGAGTAACTGATTTGATCCCAGTGCCGGGTACTGCGTGGGTCGATGAAAAATTGATGGTGCAATTAGCACTGAAGCAGGGAGACATTATTGATGTTGGTGCAACACAACTGACGGTGACAGAGCTTGTTATGCGTGAACCTGATTCTTCAGTTGGTTTTATGGCAATGCATCCTCGCGTATTAATTAATGAAGAAGATTTACCTAGCACCGGTTTAGTTCAACAGGGTAGCCGTATTAAATATCATTATATGCTAGCCGGAGGAGTCGAAACTGTCGAGGCTTTTAGAGAATGGGCGGAGCCACAGTTGGAACATGGGCAGCAAATCGAAGGTATTCGTGACGCACGCCCAGAAATAAAGTCGGCACTAGAACGTGCTGAGAAATTTCTCAGTTTGGCAGCTTTAGCCAGCGTTGTACTTGCAGCAGCAGCCATTGCGTTAGCAGTTCGTCGGTTCATACAAAGACATCTTGATGGTTGTGCTGTGATGCGTAGTATGGGTGCAAGTCAGTCTGATTTGTTAAGTTTATATCTATATTATTTTATCGCGCTGGGTCTGATCGCCAGTACACTAGGTTGTTTATTTGGGCTTGTTGCACAGGAATTTTTAGCTTATTGGCTTTCTGGCCTGGTTGAGACTGCCTTGCCACGGCCAAGTTGGATGCCTGCAATTCATGGGTTATTAATTGGCATGGTGTTGTTGTTGGGCTTTACGTTACCGCCGTTGCTTAACTTACGTAGTGTGCCTGCCTTGCGTGTGTTGCGCAGAGATATAGGTGCGCCTAACGTGCATAGTGTATCAGCTTATATATTGGGTATCTTTGTGTTATCTCTGTTATTTTTGTGGAAAGCTAATGATGTACGGTTAGGTTTATATATTATTGTCGGGTTTATTGCGGCAATCGTTGTTTTTGGTTTGATAGGTTTCTTGTTGGTAAAATTGTTATCGGGTATGCGCCATCAAACTGGAAACGCATGGCGCTATGGATTGGCGAGTATTAAGCGACGTTCAATATCTAGCCTAGTACAAACGATTGCGCTCGGTTTAGGGATAATGGCGCTTTTAGTGTTGTCAGTAATTAGAGATGACTTAATACAAGAATGGAAAGCCAGTTTGCCAGCGGATGCACCCAATCAGTTCATCATAAATATTCAGTCCGACCAACTGCAGCCATTAGAAGAATTTTTTAGTGGTCATAATTTAGGACAACCGGTTTTATTTCCAATGGTACGTGGTCGTTTGACTCAAATTAATAACGAAACGATATCAGCTGAAGCATATTCTAATCCGCGTGCAGAAAGATTGGTTCGTCGTGAATTTAACATATCTTGGATTGATGAATTACCTCGTGATAATCAAATTGTTGAGGGTGATTGGTGGAGTGAGGGTGATACTGGTAAGGCTGTTATATCGATTGAAGAAGGAATTGCAGAAACATTAGGTGTTCAATTAGGCGACGAATTAACCTATGAAGTGGCGGGCAGTAGTTTTACGGCAACAGTAACCAGTCTGCGCAAAGTTGATTGGGAAACATTTCAGGTTAATTTCTTTGTCGTGATGCCGTCAGGTTTTTTAGAGAATTTCCCAGCAAGCTACATTACTAGCTTTTACATACCACCTTCACAAAATTATGTGATGCATGAATTGGTGAGAACTTTTCCTAATTTTCTAGTTGTTGATGTAGCTGTAGTTGTTGAGCAGGTTCAAACAATGATTTCGCAGGTATCAAAAGCTATTGAATTTGTATTTTTGTTTACACTGTTAGCTGGTTTTGCTGTGTTGTATGCAGCAATAGCGTCCACGCAACACGAACGAATATATGAAGCTGCAATTTTTCGCTCTCTAGGCGCAAAACGAAAACAATTAACCCGCACCTGGGCAGCTGAGTTTGTAATATTAGGCGGACTAGCTGGTATATTTGCAGCGGCAGGTGCCAGTGTGTTGAGTTTCGTTATTGGACATTATGTATTGCATCTAGATTATATTTTTAACCCTTGGATATGGGTGTCTGGCCTATTGACCGGTGTTATTGGTGTTACTGTTGTTGGTTTGATAGGAACACGTTCTACACTCTCAACACCGCCATTATTGACGCTAAGAAAGGCTGGTTAAATCGACGCTAAAAACACTGGTAATCGTCAGTGCATCCCGGATAATCATAGTTTGTTATCAATATTGAAAAATGTTTGATGAAATTACATGATTTAAAAAACTGGCAAAATTACTGGCAACAACTTCGCTCGGCGTTACTAGACCCTAAGGTTGATGATGAAGCGTTGGAGCAATCATTACGTCAAGCACGTAAGAAAGTGCCGGTGCCTGTTTTATGGTTGATCGGAAAGACACAAGCCGGTAAGACATCAATTATCAAAGCATTGACTGGTAGTGAAACGGCGGAAGTGGGTAACGGTTACCAGCCCTGCACAAAAAATACGCATTTCTACGATTTCCCTGCTGGCGCACCCATTGTTCGTTTCTTAGATACGCGTGGTCTGGGTGAAGTTGCTTACGACCCTAATGAAGATATAGATTATTGTGAGTCGCAAGCACATTTATTATTAACGGTCATGAAAGTGGCTGATTTACGTCAAGAGGCCATCTTTGATTTTCTAGCTACCATTCGTCAGCGCCACCCAGATTGGCCATTATTGATCGCACAAACGGGATTACACGAGTTGTACTCTTCTGACGTTGACCATATTCAACCATGGCCATATGGTGACACGCCATTGCCTGACACGATTCCTTCTAGCTTGCTCCTAGCACTACTCTCTCAACGTGCCATGGCAGAGAAGTTGCCCGGTTCGGCGCCCATACACTGGGTAGCCATTGACCTGACTTTACCGGAAGATGGGTATGAAGATTCTGATTATGGTTTGGACGCATTGTGGCAGGAAATTGAAATACTCTCATCGCTAGGTTTACAACAGTTGCTTAATGGTGACAAAGAAGTGCATGATCTTTACGCACGTGCGGCACATCAACATATCATTGGTTATACTTTGACAGCTTCAGGGCTTGGTGCCTTACCGGTTGTCGATTTAGTGGCGGTGTCAGCTGTTCAGGTCAAACTCCTTCATGGCTTAGCAACACTCTACGAACAAACCTGGGATAAAGATACCATTACAAAGTTTTTTGGACTAATGGGTGCAAGTGTTGCATCCGGACTTTTAGCGCGCATGTTAGGTCGTTCAATTATAAAATTAATTCCAGTTTGGGGACAAACTGTTGGCGCTGTATGGGGAGCAAGTTCTAGCGGTGCGACAACATATGCATTAGGGAAGGCGTCAGTGTATTTTCTTTCTAGGCGTAAAGTAGGTCTCAATGTTGACGCTAAACTATTGCGGCTGGTTTATTCTGAGGCACTGGCACAAGGTGTTGCGATACTTAAATCTCGTTTTAAAAATAAATCAGAATGAAAAGAATATTTCGCTGGGTTGACCCGATACGTTTACTTGCGGTGTCGTTATTTGCGCTACCCTTCTTGGTGGTATTTGGGTTTGGTGTTTTATGGTTGACGCAGATTGGTAATTGGCATTATTGGCTGATTACTATGCTGATATCCACTGGTTTAGGATATGGTTTGCAACAATGGATTGAAAAGCGAGATCGTCAATTACTTGAAGAGATTGCTACAGACCCTAATCCAGAATGGCCGCCTAATGCAGATGATGCCTGGCGACAGGTTATAAAATTAGCCGATGAATGTGACCCGAGTGACTGGCCACTTGAAGACGAGGCTTGGATATTAAAGCTCGGACAGCAAACGCTAGAAACCGTATCACATTATTATCATCCAGGTGTTAAAAGACCGTTACTAGAACTAACTGTGCCACATACTTTGTTGATTATTGAGTGCGCCAGCCGTGATTTACGTAAAGATATCTATGAAAATATTCCGTTTAGTGATCGTTTAACTATTGGTGATTTATTTAGGATGCAGGAATGGAAGACCAAAGCTGATCGTGTATTCGATGCTTATCGAGTCGGCCGAATGGTTGTAAATCCAGTGAGTGGGTTAGCCAATGAACTGTTGCGCTCAGTAAAGGAAAGAAGTTTTGGTTTAGCAAAAAATGAAATTCATCACTGGTTACTTCGAACTTATATTCGTAAAGTTGGTTATTATGCGGTTGATCTCTACAGTGGTCGCAAACCACTGAACCAAAATGATGCGGTGATTCCACAGTCTTCATCTTCAAGCGAAGATATGGATAAGGCTGAGAGAATATCAAAGCTGTCAGAAGAACCATTGCGGGTTCTCGTGCTAGGTCGATCTAATGCGGGAAAGTCCAGTCTTATTAACGCGTTATTTGGTAAGTTTACGACGGAAGCAAGCATTCGACTAGATACTACTCAGACATTAGTACCCTTTGTTCTTAAACGGGACGGTCTGACTCAGGCGTTAATTTTTGATAGTCCTGGCTTTGACAGTCCAGTTTTTGACAAAATAAAAATACAACAGGCGGCTGAAAAAGCCGATTTAATTTTGTGGGTTAGCCCCGTGAATCGACCCGATAGACAAATTGAACGTGAGTATTTGGATGCTTTACGCGCTTTTCAAGCGAGTCAGATAGACCGACAATCACCGCCGATACTGGTTGTGGCTAGCTTTATTGATCAATTACGTCCTGTGCGTGTATGGCAGCCACCTTATGATTTAGTCAATTCTCAAGAACCGAAAGCGGTTAACATCAGTGCAGCGATTCAAGCCATTGCAGTAGATTTTAAAGTGCCTGTTGATCATGTGATACCTGTCTGCCTATCAGAAGGTAATACCTATAATGTTGATGATGTGCTTTGGGCCGCCATTATGGACCAACAAGATGACGTGCTTAAAGCACGACTACATCGTTACTTGGGTTCGAAAAAATATGGGGAAGGGCTGGAAATTCTGAGAAAGCAACTCATTAACGCAGGTCGATTTCTTTGGAAGTTGCCAGGTAAACGTTGAGGATGGCGTTGTCACTAGTTGGAAAATAAGACAGTTGTATACTGAATCGCCTCGATTTTTCTAGAGACATTTTAGTTTAAGCCAAGCAGCCTCATCTGACTCCTCCAATTGGCGATAATATCGCCATTTCGTATTCTGTCGGCAGAATGTTGCCTATTGATTCCAATAACCGGCGATTGGAGGGTGTAAAGGATTCTTGTGTAACTGCCTTGATTATAAACATAATCCATTAAGCGCTGTTCAAATTCGATCATAAAACGATTCAATGCTGATTTCCAATTTTTTATTGGCATCGTCGATTTTTTAGATGCATCCTAGAGTACCAGATAGACCACTTTTTTGGCTGAACCGTCAGTCGGAAACAGTTTGCGTTTCTTGATGGCTTTTCGAATGACGCTGTTAAGTGATTCACTGGCATTGGTTGTATAGATGGCTTTACGAATATCCTCTGGGTAGTTGAATAAGTGTATTGAGGTTATTCCAGTGAGCATGCCAGGAGCGGGAGATCTGAGGATATTTTCCAT
>JAJFJG010000036.1 GCA_021774265.1 Nitrosomonas sp. | reverse complement strand
GAATCGAAGATTGCACATGGAATACCAGTACTGCAAAAGCTTTGAAACAAATATATTAAGATCTTTTACTCTGATTGTGACTGAAAGTCTAGCGAATTCTAAGATACGAATTGACTCAAGAAAAAATTATCGAAGAATGCCATAGAAAGGTGGTCTGCTCCCTTGTTTCAGTGCCAGCTCGTAAACAGCCCGTGGTGTTAAGCTGGTCAGAGTATTGGCTGGGTTGATGTCAAAGGACAGTTACGACCCATAGAGGCTGCTCGCTCCATATTGCCAAATGACAACATACCTACGGAGAACGGACAGTCGATTCCGTGGGATCAACTCGATTTGTTGGGCAGAAAACGAACTTTGAATACAACTAAAGACAATAACTATCATCGTCATGATCTTCAGAAAAAAATATCGTGTTATCTAGGATGATATACAGTTAGCTAACTTGACTAATATCATAAATTGGTTTGATTTTAGAGTCCAAGTTAGAGATGATATACGGAAACTTTATAGTCATTTGTTAGGTGCCAATTGGCTGCCTGTACGACTTCAGCATTTACGAAACGAGGAAAAATGCAAGTATTCTGGAGCTACGCTCGAAATGATAACCAAAAGACAGCCGAAAAGATTTCTCATCTTAAGGCTGCTTTTGCGGCATCTTTATCACAAGTAATTGGCAAAAAATGCAAAGTTTTCTTTGATACAGATTCAATTACGTGGGGTGCAGTCTGGCAAGAGGAAATTGAACGGCGAATCGAAAATTGTGATGGGTTAGTGGTAACAATTTCGCCTTCATTTTTTAATAGCAGAGCATGCATCTATGAACTAAAGATGGCTATTGATAGGAAGAAGATTTATCCAATATATTTTAGACGATGCCAAAAGTTAGAGAGTAGTTTTAAAGAAGACGGGCATGACAAAAATACAAACATCCAGTTGAACAAGGCCTCAAAGACTCTGCAAAAGTTGCAATTCAGGGACTTCATAGATCTGCGAAATAAGCCCATTGAAGAAGAGGTGGTTCAAAATTTTGTAGACAAACTTGCAGAACAATTTGAGTAATACGACACCTAAAAGATCATTCGAGCCGACGAAAAAAACCGTGTTTCTGATTAGCATCGTTGTGAAGCTATCGTCCGTTACCTTGTCAAAAATGGAGCCACAGACGTGAAATGGGCAATTGAAATTCAAAAGACAGGTTTGGAGAAAAGAAATCTCGCTGACTTGCTTTCCGGCTTGGGATACAAACTAGTTGAAGGGATAAAGAATCCAGCTTTAACATCACCGAAAATCGATGCGTGCGTGACTGCAGCAGATGTGTTTGAAAAAGCCAAAGTCGTTAGATCGGCGTTTAAAGGCCCTTCACAAATAGACCCAGAATTCGTGCTCGGTTCTGTCATAGATTACTCTAAGAATCCACCTCTCCGACATGCATTCCTTGAAGGCGATTCGTGCCTCATGTCTTCGTCGTCGATCAGCGCAGCTATAACAATTTCTCCACCGAAAGGGCTATCACAAGCTGAATTAGAGCGCTGGACAGCAAGTCACGAAGAGCAAGAGTATCAGGCCAAATTGGAACGTCAGCGCTCAAAGCTCGAACCTGCATACATAAGTCCTATAGCGGCTAAGATACTGAAGCTCCTCGCCGTAGATAAGCCGTCTGCGGAGATCATCTATAAGATATATGAGCTTGCAGAAGGGACCAGAGCTAAGAATCAGAGTAACAGAGCTGAATTCCATTCGCTGTTTAGCATATCCCCAGATCAATTTAGACGTTTTAGTGACGCGGTACACAACCCTTCAGTTACTGGTGATTGGGCTCGGCACGCGTACCACACAGAGCCGAAGACTTTAAACCCCATGACAAAGGATGAGGCTGAAACTTTTGTTCGAGATATTGCCGCTAAGTGGTTAGAGTCGCTTCGGCGACCAATAACACATGAAGACGCATGAATTGCGTACAAAATGCATAACTATTTGTTCCAGCCGCAGGAGTTATAGTTGAATCTGGTGTTTAGAGGATTGAAAAAAGCGGCGTATCTGGTTAAGTTTGATGTAGCCAAACATTAAACCAACCTAAAGGGATACGCCACCATGTGCAATAGTAACGTTGTTGAAATAAAAAATCGAGACGCAACCGCAGACGCACTGACGGAGATGTTAAAAACTGGGGCGCAGAAATTAATTCATCAAGCAGTACAAGCTGAATTGACTGTATTTATGGAGCAATACAGCAACCAATCGACTGATGACGATAGAGCATCAGTAGTGCGCAATGGTTATCACCCAGAGCGAGAGATATTGACTGGCATTGGTTCAGTTTTTGTGAAGATGCCCAAAGTACGCTCTAAAGAAGGAAAGCCAATAACTTTTCATTCTGCACTGGTGCCGCCTTACGTTAGAAAAGCAAAATCGGTAGAAGCCAGCTTGCCATGGTTATATCTCAAAGGTATTTCAACTGGTGAGATGGGTGAGGCACTGAAAGTACTGGTTGGTGATGACGCAAAAGGTTTGTCGGCCGGCACAATATCCCGCTTGAAGCAAGGATGGGGGCAAGAATATCAGCAGTGGCAACATAAGCCGTTAAACAAAGATCAATGGGTTGATATCTGGGCTGACGGCATTTACTCAGGATTAAGATCAGAAGACACTAAACTTTGTGCGCTGGTCATTATTGGTGTTAACGAGCGAGGACAAAAGCACTTTCTGGCCATTGAAGATGGTATGCGAGAATCAACGCAAAGCTGGCGAGAAGTTTTATTGAAACTCAAACACCGAGGGATGAACGCCCTACAGCTAGCAATCGGTGATGGCGCCTTGGGGTTTTGGAAAGCCTTAGATGAAGTGTATAGCACGACACGCCATCAACGTTGCTGGGTACATAAGACGGCTAATATATTGAATAAGCTGCCCAAGTCATCGCAGCCCAAAGTCAAGCAGGCATTGCATGAAATCTGGCAAGCAGAGACGAAAGAGAATGCTGAAAAGTCCTTTGATTTATTTATAACAACCTACGATGCCAAATTCCCAAAATCAACTCTGTGCCTACAGAAAGACAGAGAAGAGTTGCTAGCTTTTTATGATTATCCAGTTCAACATTGGCAAAGCATAAGAACCAGCAACCCAATAGAATCAACTTTTGGCACCATACGCCACAGAACAAAGCGAGCAAAAAGTTGCCTGTCACGTGACGGCATGTTGCATATGATGTTTAAACTGAGTCAATGTTCTGAAGGAAAATGGAGAAAATTAAGACGCTTTGATTTCCTGAGTAAGGTCATCAAAGGTGTTCAATTTATAGACGGTGTTGAAGTAATATCGGACGATCAGGTCGCCGCTTGATTTAATACTCAAACACCAGATTTAACAATAACTCTTAACGCGGATTCTACAACTTATTAATAAAACTAATCAATTTCATTTAACTACACAGCGATATACAGAAACAGTGTTATTGCAATTCGAGTAAGCAAATGATGGTGCTACATGGCAGATATATTTGCAGGATCGATTTGGTGATAATGAAACGATCAGCGTTGTGATCTGTAAAGAAAAAAAGGACTGTTGGAAAATTGATACGTGGTTAATGAGTTGCCGAGTAATCTAACGTAGAGTAGAAGAGGCTGTTTGTGACGAATTGGTTATGCTTACCCTTTTACATAATATTCTTATTACGTGAGTTTTATCGTCCGACTGCGAGAAATAAATTAGTTCAGTCTCATTATCAGCTGTTGGGTTTTTAACTAGTGAACGCTAATGAAGCGCAAGAAGTATGGGAGTTTTTTGTGATACATACAAGCCAAGAAAATCACCACTTAGAATAAGTCAGTCAAGCTGTAAACCATCAATTTACTAAAGTATCTGCTGTTATCCTTTGCATCTTAATTTTTTTATGGCGTGTCATCTAAAATGTTGACGGACTAGGCCGGTGGTGTGGTCACTGCAGAAGCCTTTAAAAACGATTGAGACTATGTTGAAAGTGCTAATGGAACGGTTACTAATATAATTTAAAGTGCAATGAGTGATAAAATGACAAGAAAAAAGACAAGAAAAAAGACAATATTAACGGCAATTACTGCTATTGATATCGAAAAGGTAGCTAATTTTTTATATTGTCACATGAATAACCAGTTTACCCCACAGGCATGGCAGCAGGGTATTAGTAAATCATGGCTAGCAGAAGCACCAAATCACGGCTTCATGTTAATAAGCGACGATCAAGTTGTAGGGGTTTTATGTGCCATTTATTCTGAACAATATGTTTCGGGTCATTTGGAACGTTTTTGTAATCCTCATAGTTGGTGCGTATTGCCTGGTTACCGATCACAAAGTATTGAACTAGTATTAGCAGTGATAAGGCAAAAAGGCTATAGCTTTACCATGTTTTCACCGAATAAAGAAGGTATTAAGATATTTAGTTTCTTAAAGTTTAAGCCTTTAGACAATCGCATATCTATCTTGCTGAATGTGCCATCACTGAGTTTTCCAGAACGTGTTAAAATAGTGACTGACAAGTCCAAAGCAAAGAGTCTCCTGTCAAAGCATACTGCAAAAAGTTTTGTTGATCACACAGAATTTCCCTGGCTTAATTTTTTAATATTTAGTGTGGACGACCAATATGAGTTTATGATTTTTAAACGAATAAAGTATAAACGGTTAGCCTGTGCATCAATTATGTACGTGAGTGATATGCTGCTATTTCAGCAATGCTGGCCTGCTTTAAGAACACATCTGTTATTTAGGTACGGTATATTTAGTAGTAAGATCGAATCTCGTTTGTTAGGTCAGATAATTAAGCCTTTGTTTTTATATAAACAGGAGGTTGGTAGTCAGAAGTTTTTCCTTAGTGAAGGTTTATCGGCTGATTGTATCCAGAATATTTACAGTGAACTAGTGGCATTAGACTTGTAATACTGTACTGATAGTAAGTGCGATGATTTTTGCTACTGGACTCAAATATATTAAGCACTGAAGTTTTCCTTATACTCTAGGGTTAATGCTGATCGGTCAATTTTCCCATTCTGATTGCGAGGTAGTTCATCACGTAATACTATATGGGATGGCACCATATAGTTAGGCAGCATTCGCCGACAGTATGAACGAATGGTATCTTCAACAGTATTTTCTGCATCAATACAATGTACAATTAAAACTATCAGTTGCCCTAATTCTATATCAGGGATGCCGATAACAACTGCTTCTGTAACTAAGCCGGAAGCAAAGACTACCTCCTCAATTTCGGTGGGACTAACACGATACCCAGATGTTTTAATCATTTCATCACTGCGGCTTTCAAAATACAAATAGCCGTCTTTGTCTTTGTGCATCTGGTCTCCAGACCAAACGGCTAATTCAGGATTTGGCAATCCCTGAGGCTGATTTGGGGCTGGGCGAAATCTTTTTTTTGTAGTGACAGGATCATTCCAATAGCCAAGTGAAACTAAAGAGCCGCGATGAACTAATTCTCCTGGTTCTCCCGGTGCGCACTCTGTACCATCTTCACGAACTATCATCAATTCGGCATTTGGTACAGCCTTTCCAACAGAGCCAGGTTTTTCATTAATTTCCTCTGGTGACAAAAATGACGATCTAAAAGCTTCAGTTAAACCATACATGAGAAATATTCTGGTTTGAGATAATTTGTCCTGTAACTTATTCAAGGTTGCACGTTGAGATGCGCCACCCGAACTAGTTATATAACGCAATGTTTTAATTGTTTCTTTTGGCCAATCAAGAGTGGCAAGTTGATTCCAAATCGGTGGAACAGCTGAAATCCCAGTGATTTTGTATTTCACAGCTGAGTGAATAATATCGCGTGGGAACAAGTAATTAATTAATGCGACAGAACCGCCGACAGAAAAGACAGTGGTTAATTGACTTAAGCCGTAATCAAAACTCAATGGTAGAACAGCAAGCAACTTATCTTCCATTGTTAAGCTAAGGAATTCCGCTGAACTTATTGCTGCGGCTACCATATTACGGTGCGACAAAATAACGCCTTTAGGTTGTCCCGTGCTTCCAGAAGTATAAAGAATGGCTGCCATGTCCGTATCAATACGTCTATGTGGTTTGGCAGAATTGTTGGTCATTAGTAAATCATTCCACATAACAGATTTACTTGTTATTGAAGTAGGAAGTTGCTTCGCATCTGAAGTTAGTATTAACGTATTTAAATCACGGCATTCATCAAGAATATTGGCCAATTGATCGGCACGTTCACCTGAAGTAATCAAGATGCGCACATTACAATTCTGCAGGATATATTTCACTTGGTTTGGTTTCAGTAATGGGTTTATTGGTACAAATGTTCCGCCTGCAGCAGAAACACAAAAAATACCGATCACCGTCTCAAATTGTTTCGGTAAGTAAATGGCCACTCTTTCACTCGGTGCAAGACCAAGTCCACAGATAATGCCTGCGAAGCAATCTATTTGGCTCCATAGCTGGGAAAAAGTAAGCGTTGCATCTTTAAAATATATTGCAGGATGATTGGGAATTCGCTGAGCGTTAGCAAAGATAAAATCATGTATTAGAATCGGAGCACTCAAAATTCCCTCTTTTAAGTTAATTAATAATATTAAAATGCTGATTTTACTAGAAGTATTAGGTTTTGCATTGCAACTTACCTATAATTTTGAATTATCCAGTTTTCTGTATAATCAAACAATGCATCCCTCCAAGTTTCGCGAGAAAACGTATGGTCTGAGTCTGGAATGTCATAAGTTGTAATTTTGTCATTTTGAATCATATTTTGCCAAGAAGTAGAGAATTCTACGTAGTCTTTATATTCCTGTGCAATTAGATCCTTACCGCTGGTTACCACGAGTATCTTTCCATGAAAGTGTTCGCAACTTTTAACTAGCCGCTCTGGTAAAGGTAGTGTTACTAGACTTTGTTCAATATTTATTGGAATTTCAGTTTTTGATTTGGATGATTGATATAGCTTAAAATATGAAGTTATTGAGCGTAAAATAGAAAATTTCCCAGATCTAACTTTTAACCAGAAAGATTTATCAAATAAACGATCCCAATAATAATGTTTTAAGAATGTTTTTGCCTGGCCCTGTTCAGTCCTAATCCACGGGTTGGTTAAAAGAATCCCTTTCACGCGTGTATCAGTATAACTATAAAAAGTACAGGCTGTTGCTGAAACACACTCTCCCCATAATACAACATGTTCAATTGTAGGTACATGCATGCATAGAGTATGAATTGCATTTTGTATGTCCTCGTTCATATCCATGAAACCACGCAATTCGCCGGTGCTATCACCTGTTCCTCGATGATCAAATCGAATGGCAGCAATACCCTTCTTGGCCAGTTTTCTGGCAAGTGTTACAAATTGCCTGTGTGCGCCAACACGATATTGCGGCCCACCTGCAACAACAATGACAACACCCACCTTGGCTTCATTTTCAGGCTTATGCACAATTCCCACTAGCGAATCATCGTTACATGGAATAAGTATCGGAATCTCAATATTCATACTTGCTACCCGTAATATATTTTACTGTGGCATCAACTAATTCTGGTATTAATGTGCGTTCATGTGCTTGCCAGAAGGGCGGTCCTATTATTTCCATATGGTCAATCTTTGCTCCTTGTGCTCGCCATTGGTCAATTAAGGCTAGTTCACTACGCGGTGTTTTTCTATTAACTGATGTAAGGGTAGTAAACCAAGCAACAGGGATTGGGCAAGACTCAATGTTACCTAGAAATTTTGCTTCTTTCATAGCTTTGAAAAGTTCAGGACTCATATTATAGCCAGCAACGCTTAAAAAATTACCCTCTTCAATTTGTCTCTCAAAATCTCCGATAGTTTCAGCTTTCTCATTACGACCAATTGAGGCTGCAATTTTAATTCTTAAAAATTGTGTGAGAGCAGCTTGCCCATTAATTACAGGCTGCCAAAAGACTAATCGATTGATGTTTTCCAGTTTAGAAAGAATTTGCATTACTTGTAAAGCGCCTAATCTCACACCTAGTAGAGAAACATGCAAATAACCAAGTGTATGTGCATAATCAAACGCAGTCTTCAAATCTTGGCAACTCTGATTCCAGCCAACATCCTTAGAGTCACCCTCACTATCTCCCGTACCATATGTGTCTACAATTAAATACCCAAATCCATTTCTTGATAGTAACTGTGCTAACATAGTGCCCATATAACGACATCTATTCATTTCTTCAGCAAATGATGGCGCTATAACAAAGCACTCTGAATTGTCGGTAATATTTTGTGGTGCATAATGTAGTGAAAATAATTTCCCTGCATTTCCCTCAATAAATTTTGGGGTAATGTAATTAGTTGGATTCACTGTTGTAATTTTGATTCAACTACTTTAGTCAAGCTACCAATTGTTGCAAATGTCTCTTCAGTAATTTCTTCATCCTCGAAGGTGCATCCATATTCTTCTTCCAATGCGGTGATTATGGCTACCACTGACATCGAATCAAATTCTGGGATATCTCCAACTAAAGCCGTTGATGCCCCAAAGTTATCAGCTCGATTTTCTAATACTAGTACATCACGTATTATTTTAATTATTTCTTCCTGTAACTCCATGCGTCACTCCGTTTTTGTCATGTTACAAATATAATTTTTTAATGGGTTAAATTAATCGCAACTTCCCCTTTAATAAGGTAATTTATTTCGATTATAGTCAGTCAGTATAAGGTATTGTTCAAATATGTATTAATAGATAAAGTAAACGAAATTCATGAGGTTAACAACTATTATATTTTCTGGGTGGTCGTTGTTATTGAAATAGTGACGGGTTATTTTATTTTACACAGGACAATCTTTTATATTATGGGCCTGTCGGATAATAGTTATTTTTTTGCAAAAAAATTTTATAAACTTTGTATTTAAATTAATTGTTAAAAAGTTCATTGGAAATTAAACGGCAAGATTATATCAATCTATTCGTCACTTAACCTAATTTGACAGGCATACCTTAAGGGTGTTGATAATTTTCAATAGCGGTGGCATTAACACCAGAAAAAATGCTGTTAAGCAGTTCACTATCTATCAGGTGACAACAGGCCAAACATTAGTTTTTTTCTTCTTGATATTGACGACGATGCTCGTCACTACAGAAAAACTTATCATCAACATTAATGGCTTCATTTCTAGGAATGTATATGTCACATTGTGCGCATTTGACAATGTCTTCCTCTGATTGATTGGCTATTTCCTCAGTACTTTCCCAAGAAACCTTTTCTTTAATAGGTTTAATTTTCGAACTTTTCATCATAATGGGTTCAGTAAGGAAAATGTCTTTATAACTGACATAAATCGAGGCAAAGAATGTTGGGGTGAGGATAAAAAGTCCTAAACCATAAGGAATAATTGCAATGATTGCTAATATAATTATGACGACGCCATAAAGTTGGAATGGAATGAAGTTCCTAAGGCATGCAGAAAAGCTTTTTTTCATGGCTTGGATGGGTGGAACATTATGAAATATAACCAACAGCGGTGAGAACCAAGCTGCCATGATCAATGGGACAGATAAAGATATGGCAATTAACGAGGCTGTCATCATGCTGCTCATGACGCCCATTAATTCACTTTCATCAACTCTTTTTCCATAAAGAAGCATGTCGACCATGACAGTACCGCCAATCAGCATGACGATGCCGACAATTAAGACTTGCCCAATCAGGTAAATCCCACCAATCGTTATTAACGGTGCTGAATTGTCCTTGAAGGCTATGAATAAATAAGGCAAGTCAAGTTTCTCGCCTTGTTCAAGAGCTTTACATCCGAGCATTAGCCCTGCTAAAAATACAGGTGAAATCAACGTGAAAACAAATTGACCTAGAAGAGGGACAAGCGCAAGTGACATGGCAATTAAAATTAAAGTGAATGTTAATAGTATCCATGCTGCCGGGGCCATGCGAAACAGATAAAATCCACTCATTATCCATTGCAAGCCTTGCCTTGCTTTTACCTGATGTACTTCCATTGCTATGTTCTCCAAATTGATTCGCTACAGCTTACAGCTAATTCTTAATGATTATTATATAAATAATATCTGATTATATTAACATTACTACATATGGCTAAACCCAAATTTCAAGTAATTTTGATTTATCAGTTATGTGATTCTTTAATATTTTTTTGAAGTGTGAAGGGTCTTTTGCATGAGTAAGTTCTCCAGGGCGTGGTAGATGGTAATCATATAATCGTGATATCCAGAAACGTAGTGCGCCTGCGTGTAACATCGCTGGCCAAGCGGCATGTTCTTCCGGAGATAGTGGACGAATGCGATGATACGCTTCAATGAGTGATAGTGCTCGTGATTCATCTAATGTTGCATTCTCAGTCATGCACCAATCATTAGCAACAATTGCTAAGTCGTATAATAATACATCAGTACATGCAAAGTAAAAGTCAATGAAACCGCCAACTTTATCATCATTAAATAGAACGTTATCTCGGAATAAATCGGCATGTATGATGCCTGTTGGTAATGTGCTAATATCTTGTGACGTTTGAAATGCTAAGGCTTCATTAAGCAATTTTTGCTCACTTGTATCAATGAATGACGATATATGAGGAGCTTTCTCTTTCCACCATGTTAACCCACGAGGGTTATCCATTTGTGCTTTGTAGGATTGCCCTGATATATGTATTCGGGCTAATATTTCTCCCACTTCTGCGCAATGATTCGCGGTTGGTTGTTCTAGTGACGCACCGGGAAGACAAGTGATAATGCTAGCAGGCTTGCCATTTAATTCGCCGAATAATTTATTGTTTAAATTGGTTATTGGTTTGGGACAAGGTAGATTGTTAGCGGATAAATATGCCATCAGATCGAGATAGAATGGCAATTCAGCGACAGTTAGTTTTTCAAATAAGGTGAGAACATATTTGCCCTGTGCTGTGGTGACAAAATAGTTGGTATTCTCTATACCAGAAGAAATACCCTGTAGGTCGATTAATTGACCCAATGCGTAATTTTTAAGCCATAGTGAAAGCTGTTCTGGGGTGACTGTTGTAAATACTGACATGAGTTATGAAAAAAGAAGATGGGTGAAAATTAATATTATCAAATGGATAAAATAGACTTTATATTCATTTTCTCAACTGTAGTATTAAAATTCAAGAATACGCCACATTGGGGCGCTGACATTAGTTCCTGCATCTCCAGGGTGGCTGTCTATTTCGCCACGGCGGTTTTTAACGAGATAATAGGGTAAACCAATGCGTGGAATAACTTTAATCATATGTAATTCACCATTAATTCGATGTTCTTCAATCGTATCGTCGCCGCGCTTGATAATAGTAATTTGAGGTTCCAGCTCTGGATCAAGCTCAAGTTCTTGCATAACCTCCGGTGGTAACGGTGGGGGGTCGTCTAACTCAGGAAGATCGGAATACTCTGGGATGGGAATTAAATCATCGGGCTGATCTAATTGCGCCGTCACCGGTAAGGTATAAATTAATAAGATTATATAAATTATTCGGCGCATGTTAGTTCCCGGTGGTTCAGACGGATCATATGTTCTATTTTATCTGAATTGTCGGGCATCGGTTATAGATTGAGTTGAATTTCACGCTCAGCATCTGTCGGTTCAAATCCACTGGTTTCATAATACTGGAAGATGGCATTAACAACTTCACTAGGTTCATCAATAACTTTCATTAAATTCATGTCTTCAGAAGAAATAAAGCCTTCAGTTATGAGTGTATTATTGAACCAATCAAGTAAACCACCCCAGTATTCAGAACAAACCAAAACTATGGGCATTTTTCTTGTTTTTCCAGTTTGGATCAATGTTAATGCTTCCATCAGTTCATCCAATGTACCAAACCCGCCGGGTAAGACAACGTAGGCCGTGGCAAATTTTACAAACATATATTTGCGTGCGAAGAAATGACGGAATGTCTGGCTGATGTCTTGGTAAGTGTTGTTGTGCTGTTCATGGGGTAATTGAATATTCAGTCCAACACTAGGTGATTTGCCAAAATAAGCACCTTTGTTCGCCGCCTCCATGATTCCTGGCCCGCCACCAGAAATGACTGAAAATCCAGCATCAGACAACTGCCTAGCTATTTTTTCGGCTAATAAAAAGTGTGGGTGATTAGGATGTGTTCGCGCACTGCCAAAAATACTTACAGCCGGACGAATGGGATCAAGTCGTTCCGTTCCCTCCACAAATTCTGCCATAATCCCAAACAAGCGCCATGACTCTTTCTCGGACCAGGTTTTTTCTGTCGATAACGTGGTGGCTAATTTATATTGCAGGCTCATAGGGAATCTTTGTAAATGAAAACATTGTTACTGGTTGATGGCTCATCGTACTTATACCGCGCTTTTCATGCGCTACCTGATTTGCGAAATCGAAAAAATGAACCTACTGGTGCCATTCATGGGGTGCTTAATATGTTACGCCGCTTGCACAAGGATTACCATGCTGATTATAGCGTGTGCGTGTTTGATGCAAAAGGTAAAACTTTTCGTAACCGGATATATTCAGAATATAAGGCTAATCGTCCGTCAATGCCGGCCGATTTGGCGACACAGATTAAGCCGTTGCACGAGTGTATTGATGCCATGGGTTGGCCCATTATGATGATTGATGATGTTGAAGCAGATGATGTCATTGGTACGTTGGCAGCACAGGCAACCGGTAAAAATATGAAATGTATTATTTCCACGGGTGATAAAGACATCGCGCAGCTGGTCAATTCACAAGTTACGTTGGTTAACACTATGAACAATGAAGTGCTGGATGAGAAAGGGGTGAGTGCTAAGTTTGGCGTTCCACCCGAAAGAATATTGGATTATTTGGCCCTAATTGGCGATAGCTCCGACAATATTCCCGGTGTAGACAAAGTCGGTCCCAAAACAGCAGTGAAATGGCTGACAAAGTATGAATCACTGGACAATATCATTACGCACGCATCTGAGATTAAAGGGGTTGTGGGTAATAATTTGCGTAGCGCGTTGGGACAATTTGGCATGACGCGAGAGCTGCTGGCCATTAAATGTGATGTGACTTTGCCTGCTAGCATTAGCGCATTGCAACTGAAACCGCAAGACACGGAAAAGCTGACCGAATTATACGAACAGTTGGGCATGAAAACAGCATTGCGGGAGCTACAACAACAGTCAAATGTAACGCCACAAACACCAGATAATAAAGAGCAAGCGAAAAAGATAGTAGCACCTGAGGATGTTAATCCGATTAATTATCAAACCATAAATACAGAAGACGAACTTGACGAATGGATAGCGCGGTTTGATAAAGCACCCTTGGTGTCAATTGACACCGAGACTACAGGTTTGAATCCCTTGACTGCTCAGCTTGTTGGCATTTCATTTTGTATAGAAGCAGGTCATGCGGCCTACCTACCACTGGAGCATCATTATGCTGGCGTTGAACAACAAATCGGTTTCGATGTCGCACTGAATATGCTCAGGCCTTGGCTGGAAGATCCCGCGAAATGTAAAGTAGGGCAAAATCTCAAATATGATAAACATATTTTTGCGAATCATGGTGTCAACCTGAATGGCATCGTACATGACACGATGTTGCAATCCTATATTTTGGAATCTCATCTTCCGCATAATATGGATAGCTTGGCTCGGCGTCATTTGGACATCGAGACGATTAGCTATGACGACATCACGGGCAAGGGCATCAATCGTATCGGTTTTGACCAGGTAGCTATCGAGCAGGCGACAGAATACGCGGCGGAGGATGCCGACATCACATTGCAGTTGCACGAATACTTTTATCCAGCAATCGAAAACGACACTCGTCTAGTGCAGGTATATAGCCAGCTGGAGATTCCTGTGCTTGAGGTGCTATTTGAAATGGAACGTAATGGTGTTTTATTGGATATTAAATTGTTGGAAGCGCAAAGCCGTGAATTAGGTGAAAAATTGTTGGCATTGGAGCAGCAAGCCTATACGATTGCAGGCCAACCGTTTAACCTCAATTCACCCAAGCAAATACAAGAAATTTTATTTAATCAACTAAGGCTGCCGGTGATTAAAAAAACACCCAAAGGTGCCCCGTCAACCAACGAGGATGTGTTGCAACAACTGGCACTAGATTACCCGCTGCCAAAGGTCTTGCTGGATTATCGCGGCCTTGCCAAATTGAAATCTACTTACACAGACAAGCTACCCCTGATGGTGAATGACCGGACAGGGCGAGTGCATACCAACTATGCGCAAGCCGTGGCTGTGACAGGGCGACTGTCAAGCAATGATCCTAATCTGCAAAATATTCCGGTACGTACAGCAGAGGGACGACGCGTCCGTGAAGCGTTTATTGCGCCGCCAGAATGCTGCATTATTTCCGCTGATTACTCGCAAATAGAGCTACGTATCATGGCACATATTTCACAAGATGCGGGTCTTCTTAAAGCATTTTCCAATGGGGAAGATATTCACAGTGCAACTGCCGCCGAGATATTTGGTCTGTCATTAGATGAGGTGGATACTGAAAAGCGCCGTTACGCTAAAGTGATTAATTTCGGCCTGATCTATGGCATGTCAGAGTTTGGTTTGGCAGGACAGCTAGGTATAGAACGCAGCGCTGCCCGCGCTTACATGGATCGTTATTTTATGCGCTATCCTGGTGTAGCAGACTATATGCAACATACTCGTGAGAACGCGAAAAATAGAGGCTATGTAGAGACCGTGATGGGTCGTAGACTGTGGTTGCCTGAAATTAAAAGTACCAATGGCAACCGCCGAAAAGGCGCAGAACGTGCGGCTATTAATGCTCCCATGCAGGGCACTGCAGCAGATATCATAAAGTTAGCGATGATCGCAGTAAGCAACTGGCTGGTCAAGGAAAAAATGCAGAGTAAACTGATTATGCAAGTGCATGATGAATTGGTGTTGGAAGTGCCCGATAAAGAAGTCGAACAAGTGAAAACTAAATTGCCGGAGTTGATGGAAGGTGTTGTTAAACTCGATGTACCATTGTTAGTCGAAATGGGGTTGGGGAGTAATTGGGAACAGGCGCATTAGCCGGTTTTAACTTGCGATTCCCCGTGGTCTTGCCGCAGGGATAGGTGCAGGGCGCGCAGAGAAAATTTATTTCTGATGAAATGTAATAAATCACCAAATTAGAAGACAGTTAAGCGTTTACGTCTCCTGAACTCTGAACTCGCATCGAAATGAAGTGCCATATAAAGCAATCCTTTAGACACTTGAGAGTAATTTTAATCAATCAAGAGAATAACTGAAACCAAGTAAGAATAGGTTTGCGTTAATACTATTGTTTCTATCGTGAATTCCGGCATTCGACATATGATGTAATCGGTAGCCTAGATTTAAAGACATACGATCGCTTATAGGTAAACGTAAACCCGCGCCAAACTGTGGATAAAAGATAACGCCATCCGACTGGTCTCGCAGATCAAAATTTAGATAACCGATACCACCACCAGCTTCAATATAGGGAGTCACGGTGCGCAAGCTACGAAAATTATAGCGTACCAATGTGGCCACTCCAGCTGAGTATCCACCATCAGGTCTAAAATTCCTAATAAACTCGCCTTCGAGCACAACATCAAAATTTCCCTGATACCAAGAATCTCTACCAATGAGGTTAGAAACTCCAATGCCGAAATGTGGAAAAATAGCTAGATAGGACGCTAGCCTACCATCTCCATCACCCATAAAGTCAAACCCAATACCATCCCCGTAACCAAGCTGTAAACCAATAAATTTTTCCCCAAAACCAAATGGTTGGTCATTAAGGTCATTGGCTAACCCAATATTGCACACAGAAAGCATCAGAGACAGTCCTACAAGATATTTTTGATAATTCGCAAGCATGTGTATAGTCTATTTTAATAATTAAAAATGTAAAATTTAAGATATTGTAGTGATCGAGTATCTCCTTCTAATATATTAGGCTTTTCAAAATCCAGCACAAGTAATTCTTCATTATCCAGGGATAATTCAGCTGTTCACTTCGGCTTGAAAGCTTGCGCTAGCTCACTTCACTGGGTGGGAAGGCTGCGTGAATTTGGATATGTGATCAAGCTCATCTTACCGCAATTCGTGAAGTCATAACATTAGGTGCAACAAAGCGATATACGGTCAATACATCGTGTTAGAAAAGATTTGGAAAAAGCATAAATCGCGCAAGCAAATTAGATACGTGGCTTACTTTATGAACTCGGTATTGTATTGTTACCCACAAGAGATGCGTTCGGTTAGCAAACGGATGCCTAACTAACATTCTATGAAATGCTGAAAATGGCTTACCAGGAACCATGCGATGATTACTGTCTCGACTAAATGACCGTCTTATAGTGTTGAGTCTTCAGATGGGGAGTTTCGGGGACACATTAATTGCAGAAATAAAATAAGCGACCAACGCGACCATCTAAATATTTTCAATATATCTTATTACCCTCAAACGCTTTCATGGGGATAATAATGTCATTACTGACACAGCAGAAAATGTCTCTGATGGGGTCGCGGTTTGTTGTATGTTTAACAAAATCATAACCAGAAAATTATTGCCGAAATGTTTGAGCTCGGATAAAAACTCATTATTTGAGTTCCATCGTTGGCAAGCAAACTTGAGGATATTGGGAGTCGCTGAAATCAGGGCAATCACTGGTTGTCCCAACATCACATCCATTTATAGAACGGAATATTAGGCTCTGTCGACAAGAATTCTTGGATCATGTATGTTTTGAAATGCTGAAGATTTGACTAAAAACTGGGTCCATATCAAAACTACCATAACGAAACGAGAGTGCATTCATCTTTGAATAAGAAAATGCCGAATCAAAAAGCAATAAATGATGTTATTCCAAATGAAACAGTGTCCTTGGAAAATATCCGTTGGAAATCTAATTGTTGTTAATTGTTCAATTTTCCAGTTGCAGCTTAAAAATAGTAATTCGCACGCTACAGGACAAGTCTCTAAGTCTTAAACAAATTTCATTTTTCTCATGTGAGCTAGAAATAAATGTTTACTGCCAATACTCCTTCATTGTTTTGATCATAGCGGTTGAGTTCCAAACGTAAATCAAGATCTTGTGATAGCGCATATCTAGTTTCAAATTGGGACGTAAAGAAGCGCTTATTATCACCAAATATAAAAGCCTGGTAACTACCAGCCATTTTGACTTTTAAGTTCTCAGTGATGTCATAGTAAACACCAATTTCAAAATTACCTCCAAGGCGATAATTTTGCTTTAAATGATCGGAAAGCTCGGTTTTAAAGTCTACAAAAGAAAATAGCAATAGTGGTGAAAAAAATGCGGGGCGATAAGAAATCCCTTGCCCATAATAAGCCTTATAAGAATTGCAATAATTACAGTCATGGTCTCGAAGCGTATCAATTTCTAGTGTTCCGCGCCAGGACGGTTTGAAAAATAATATATCGTAGGCATTAAAAGATGTGATGGATAGAATTTTCGCTTGATCCAGCCTAGCCTTTTCGGATTCAAGAAAATAACGCAATTTAAAATCTAGGAAAATGATTTCGGAGTCTTTGTCATATCCAATATCTTTAGCCATCAAGTCATGATACGCTGGGCGGTAGGCGAACTCTAGAAAAGGCTCGTGATCATTGTGCCCCATGCCTACTCGAAATCGATCAGCGCCATGACCCAGGTCAGGTGGGCTGGAAAAATGAGTGATTGAATTCTGTTCTTCACCAGATACTTGCAACCGACTCCTAGTTAAAAGAATCGAATGCGGAATTTTCACTTCATTGCTGATCTCTTCTTGCATACTTTTATACTGAAGAAGGTCCATATAAGCGTCTAATAAATATGCTTGTGATTGATCAAGTAAGTTTGTGAATACTGCATCTTGTAGAGTAATTTTTTCCTCGACTAGGCTTTTAAGAATCTTCTCTTCTTCATCATTCATTTTTAACCGTTTGTGGTTCATTTGGTTTAGAACTGCAGGTCGATACACTACCTGTTTAACTAAATCCTCCTGGGCCATAACAATTTTTACTGTATCAGACGGGATAACACTGAAGAAGAACTGATTTTTTAATTGCAGGTCTGGATTGGCAACTTCAAGAAGAGATAGTACATGATAGGAACAATTTTCCTGGAAATAGTAATAGTCAAAATATGTGCCGCCCAGTTCCCACAAATGTAAGAGCATCGTGTTTAGCTGATCTTCAGTGAAATTAAGTTCGTATTCCCAAAGATCTCGGCTTTCCCAATTATTGTATTCTTGTACTTTAGTGTAATAGGGGAAAATCTCGAAACGCCCTTTAAATGAACCGCTCAAGCCCTTTAAAGCATACAGAATCATGTTTTCTGTATCTGGAATGGCTGCATAATTTGCGCCATAATTCATTAATTTTTTATCGCTCCCAGCTCTTCTGCTGTCAATACGAACCAGTGTGTGGCCAAACATTGAGGCAGGGTTATTCATAAAATAAGATGCAAACACCAATGTTATGCCTACAGGATCTAAAGTTTCAATCCAACGATCCAAGCGGTCACATTTTTGTAGTGCTAATTGATTAGTATCAAATTCAAGTTGTTGGCTTAACCATTTGAAACGAGCAGGGAAATGACATTGTGGATGCTCTTTGCCTTCAGCGATATCAGATAATGGCATAAAAAAACTAACGAGTGTTTCAGCTAATTCAGCGTCAGGATCAGTTTTTCCGTATGGCGAATTAAAAAAATCCATGCCATCGGCTTCACTGATTACACCGCCAAAGGTTTTCTTGCCATATTTAAGAAGTAAGTGCCAAGTTCGTTGATCACTGAGTTTTTTTGCACTGGCAAGTTGCTGCAATTTGGCTAAGTAATTTACATTGTTTGGCACATTATCCTGTGAATTACTTAGTCCAGAAAACAGGCAAGACCAAAGAAGCAATCCAATGACAAGGTAATTAGGTGACACCTAGGCGTAAAATATCAAGAAGATGGAAGGGGGGGCGGATACAGCTAGACTCGCCCGTATCCGTTTGCAATCAAATTGTACTTAATTCAGTGCAGATAGCTTAATATTGCAAGAACTGGCAAGCTTAGGGTGCTGAGTCAGTTCATTTTCAAGCTGACTGAGTAGTTCTGTCGAGGTGGTTTGATCGTTCACTACCAAGTGCTCAAATTTTTCCTGAGTCATAGAACCGAATGTTTGATGAGAATCTTTAGGGCATTGGTACAAACTAGCTAGCGTGTGTAAAATTTCGCCTTCTCCTTGCGCCATCTCTTTAACCAGACCTGTATAATTCATATGTGCAAAGATTTCACGCTCTTTGCTTAAGTTCACCAAGCCATGGTCACCACAGTTTGACGTTCCAAAAGTAATGCCGAAAGTTTGGGATCCAAAGGTTCCATTTGTTGTCGCAGCGAGAATCTGTCGAGGACCTGATTTTGATCCAAAAACTAATGAACCTAGTCCACAACCAGCTGCGCCATATCCAGCGGCAAATACTGTCATAGGAATGGAATACAGTAAAAATAATGTTAAAACCAGACTAATTTTTTTCATGTTAGTTTCTCCATAAATGGTTTTTTTACTTCAATATCAGATCAAACTCCCACAATCCTAGGCTTATAAAGCCCTTTGTTGTTTTTATTTATCAGAATGCTTCAGAAATATACTACAGTGTAAGTTTAACATTTTTTCTTATTATAAAAAGAAATGAACGTAAATTTCAATAGGTTGGCAAATGTACTCCTGTGTATGGCTAATTACTAATTCTCGCCAAAAACTAGCCTGTTTCCGATTTTGAAATATCTCGAACATGCGCAACATCGAGTTCGATAAGAACGGTATTTTTACTTGCTGTAGATTTTCTTACCACACTCGTAAAACTAGTGAGGCACGGATGGTGCAGGGGTCGTTATGGCAGATAGTCTATTAATTCTGGCGAAGGCTTCTTAACATAATGGTTCTCGATCGATTCCTGTGTGGCTTTCGTCTTAGAAAAATATTGTATGAACTGATTGCCTGGGCAAGGATAAGCTCAATAACAGCACACTCAAAAAATCTGAAAGTGCTGGCAATTGATGAAGCTTCAGAGACATTTTCAGCTGGTGTGAGGCATTATAATGCCATTTGTATCATATGTCATTTAGCGCCGGGATTGAAGCCATCCGATCTATCGGTTGGTCTTTATCCACAAGCTCCGTTATTTTTTAAAAGAGCGCCCGCCACAAATCAAGAAGAAAAACTAAAGATAATTAAAGAGTATTTCTGGGTGATTAAAAATGGCATTAAAATGACTGCCATGCCGGCTTGGGGATCAACACATGATGATGAATCTATTTGGATAATGGCCGTATTTGTTCACCAGTTGCATGGCATGACTGCTGAGGATTATGGTGCGCTTTCAGTTGTCGGCCATGACCACAACGACCATCAATATGACCATAACATCCTTCCATTGAAAAATTTCTAGTCAGCTACGTATCCTATAACTATTACACCCGCCATTGCTCGCAAATAACCGTCATTTTTGTCACACTTTATTTTAAACTTCACACAGTACGGTGAATGATTTCAGATGGAAATTAATGGCATTTGAGGTAATCCCCCGAGCTTTGACGAGGGACTTGCAAAGGTTTGGCCAATGCTGCGGTCAGCGTGAGTCCTGATTCTCGACTAGGTGATGGAGCTTAACAAATAAAAATAACGAAATGGACGTCTACTACCCTAAACGGCATCAACGTGCCAAAGTAGTGTTGCATAAAGCCCACTAAACTAGAGAGGAGCCTCCAACATGAAGATTACAACAATAGGTATTGATTTAGCAAAAGAAATATTTCAGGTTCACGGAGTTGATGACCATGGCAAAGTGGTGCTGCGTAAGCAGCTACGCCGGAACAAGATTACAAAGTTCTTCGCCAAGATAGAACCCTGCCTGATCGGTATGGAAGCATGTGGTAGTTCACATCACTGGGCGAGAGAGTTAGGAGGATTTGGTCACACCATCAAGCTCATGCCACCCCAATTTGTCAAACCCTACGTGAAGACAAACAAACATGACATGGCAGATGCAGAAGCGATTTGTGAAGCAGTGAGCCGTCCCAACATGCGGACAGCTATATTTGGCCGATTTTTATATCCAACGCTGGGATGTTGAGCTGTTCTTTCGGGATATAAAACTACTATGAGCATAGACATTTAGCGTTGCAAAACACCGTACATGGTACGCAAGGAAATCGTGATGTACTTGATCGCCTATAACTGCATTCATTATCTCATGGTTGAGACAGGAGAACAAGTAGATAGAATGCTAATATCTTTAACTTAGTGCCTTCCACTCAGACCCACAATTAAGTGTTACATGGGCATAAAAAAACAGCAAATGATATTATTCCAAACGAAATGCTATCCTTGAGGAATTATTGCTGAGAATCACACTGTCATGCTCTATTCAATTTACCAGTTGTCGCTTAATTAGCATTTCGCACACGACACTATATTCATGCATGCAAAATTTTTTATTTTACATGCACTGTAATGCTTTGTCGCATGGCGAAGCCATATGACTGATGTGCTCCGTCTGCAAATTGCAACGTTAGTGTATGTTTTCCTGGAGTAAGTGTTAGTGTGGTCTCAGTTTGCCCCTTGCCAAAATGCAAATGCGTAGGAGAATTTGGAATGACATCATTTGTTCTAATTGGATCTTCATCAACCATCAAGTGATGATGACCAGTGTTGGGCGTCATGTCTCCGGCGGGTTTGATCGTCATGCCGGTGATTCCCATTTTAATTTTGAACTCCTGGTCAACAATGGCATTGTTTTTGGGTTCAATAAAATACACAGCCTGGTCGGGTTCCGCTGCATAACTAGGGTTCGTTGCATAACCGCCACTGCCATATGATAGCGCATTTGCACTGGCTATAAGGAGAGTAGATGTGGATGCATATATGAATAAATGCTTGATAGATAATCTGGCTGTATGAGAACTCATGGTATCTTCTCCATATTGATTTTGGTTGGTGTCAAATTGGCTGTAATAGGTTGCGGCTCATCAATTCTATGACTACGCAAATTGGGTTTTGTTCCAAGTAACAATGCGCGATAGTGCCTCGGTCAAAATGATGTTCGCTTATGTTAGCGGAGTTCTTTTTACTTAAAACGAAGGAGCTTCAAGAATGAATAAATACGATCAAGAGTATAAAGGCGAGGCTGTAGGAAGAGAATTAAGTAGCGCGCGACTTGTCCTATTTACTCTTGCTAGCGGCCGCTCGGGTACTCGTTATCTCGCTGATTTTTTTACCAAAAATATCACGCAGTGTTACAGCACCCACGAGCCTTATTTTATTCCGAACAATCCCACTTTGTTCGGCAAGCCGATTGAGTGGAATGCGCGGTATAACGACAATGCATTACTATCGGTGTTGGAGCGCAAATGCCATTTTATCGCCAGCCGCATGGAGCCTTTTTATTTTGAGTCTAATCATGCTTTTCTCAAGGCCTTTAATCGCCATGCCGGAACGCTGTTGCACAATCCTGGTTTCATTCACCTGGTGCGCAATCCTCTGCTGGTGGCAAAAAGTGAATTTGTCCGTGAACAGGCTATACGCAAAGCGCGTATTCCATTTGTCGATTATCAAAGCGATACTGGAGAGTATTTGTTTCGCTGGGCGTTAACAGGCCACGAGGACCTGTTTCAGTATTATCCATGCGTATTCAACCGCTTTCAGTTTTATGTATTGCAATGGATGGAAATAGAACATCGAGCCATGAAATTGATCCGTGACAATCACTGGCAAGATCGAGTATTTTTTATCGATGTTGACGCGGACCTCAAACGGGAAGAGGTGTTAAAAAACATGATCAATTTTTTTGAATTACCGCATCGGTCGGTCTTCAATATGGATTTACACCGCAACAAAACTCCATTTATCGGCCCGACTATTGTCACGGAACAAGACAAACAAGAGTTTCGGGCAATTGTGCGCGATTTGCCCGATAATTATAGACAGCTGTTACAGCGTAAGCCTTATAGCGATTGCTGTTGGCATACTGAAGTGAATGAATTGATAACCTGATTAGAAAGATTCTTCAGTTAAATCAGGTTTTCTCAAATATAAGGCACATGCTGAACCTAAATACCCCCAGGAGAAACTATCATGGTATTGCCAAATTAACTGTATCTATCTGCGTGATAATAGCAGTATGAATAATTCAGCGACCCTATAAAAAAACCCATTGATTTCCATCCGAAATCATGCAACATGCGGTGTGGCTGTATTATCGATTTAACTTAAGTTATCGTGACACCTAAAGGTATCGAAAAGTTAAGTAAATTCTCATAAGGGTAGTCAATACAAGAGTTTATAATTTATTGATTGTTCAGTATTCATCATACTGACTTGTACTGATTCAAGGTGGAAAATTAGTCTAATCTGACTTAACTTGGCAATACCAGAAGCGCCAAGTAGAAAGGCGCCAAATGATGATACTCCAAATGAAATTCTACCCTTGAGAAATCATCTCCGGGTATCATACTGTCATAGACTACTCAATTTCCCGGTTGTCGTTTAGAATAGTATTTCGCATACGGCAGTATAATTGGGAAGATTCATGGCACTTATTTTGCAGAAAAAATATAAACAATGTGTGAATTCAATCATTATATTCTTAGTTGTATATTTGACTCAGATAACTATTCTGCTCGCAAATGACAAAGTTATTCTTGCAATTGATTTCACCGGACAGAAAAATGGTAGTGCAATCCCCTGGTTAGAAAAGAAAGGTTTTGAATTTGAGTTAGACGCAAATGAATTGAACCCAAGGTTTGAAAATGACGCTTTAGTAATTAGTACGAAAGATAAAGTGGCGGGGTTAATTGTACTTAGGTTTAAACAAAAGGATTTTGTTCATAATGCCAAAAGAGTAAGAATTATTTGGGGAGTGAATCGGTATCCGGAAGGAGCAGACTGGGAAAGTGGTAATAACAGAGTGCCAATTGCAGTAATGTTGTCATTTGGAACTAAAAGATTTTCAAGTGGGTTACCTTTTGGAGTTAAAGCAGCGCCTTATTTCTTAAGTCCATTTATTGGAGAAAAAGAAGAGTTAGATAAAATGTATGTCGGTAGACTATGGCAGGAAGGTGGGCGGTACTTTTGTGTTGTGTCGGGTGATCAATCCGGTAAAACTATTACTACAGAGTTTGAAATTGATGAAAGATTTAAGAGAACTTTCGATCAGACAAGAACCCCCCCAATAACTGCTGTTGCTTTCCAGAAGAATGCAAACAATACAAAAGGTGGTTCAGAGGCATTTATAAAAAAAATTAAGTTTTTATCGGAATAAGAAAGTGTGGTTTTGTTGCATTAAGCGAGGTTGTTGAAACATTCGTGTAGACTGATGACAATAAACAGCCCCGTGATAAGACCATCGGGTATTAGAAAAGTGTAAATTTAAGTGTACTAACTCAGACGGCCTTTTGAAAAAGTTAGTTTTATGCTGAGACATGCCTCATGTAGAATAAAATATTGAATGCGTCTAAAGTAATTTAGATAATTTTGTGTTTACTATATTTCATTACAGGTAGACAAGATTTTTCTCAAAAGTCAATAAATACCTAGCGATTGACTGACGATTGGCTTAATGTCATGGGCTATTGCGGTCATTAAACCTTAATCGATACTTTCTGTACCCCCCCCCAGTAACTGGCACGTCGTAATTGATGAAACTGTTAGGCTTCATCGAATAATCCTTTGATCGTCTATTTGCACAATATCGATCTTATCGACAAAAGTCCTGCTTCCTTGCTGTACACGAACCTTGTCGATTTCATGCTGATGCGGATTTCGATAGACAAACCAAGCCCTGTTTTTGGCTGGCTTAGGTAAACAATCTGCTCGCCTGGAGCAGTGGCGACTGTGCCTGCCAATGATTCTGTATCGTTTGATCAACATCACAAAATTGACAACAAAAAAGCCATGAACTGCCTATGCTACGCGAGCAATGGGACACTTTCAAACCCGGTGATATATTCCTCGGAGATAAGGGATTTTGTAACTATTATGACCTGTCTGTCTTTAAAGACAGGGCGTTGATTCAGTCATTACATTGGCTAGGTGTATTCCTGTTACCGAAGTCGAAGCAGTCGAGGTGCTTGGCAATGGTGATTTGTTAACTCACTGGAAAAAGCTGGTCAGAAACAAGGCGTCGAGTTTTTCCAAGCCGATTGGGAAGCGCTGCCAAAAGCCTTCTTTCGAGGCAAATAAAATTAAGCGTTAATCAGCCAGGATTCAGAGCCCAAGACTTCTATATCATCACTACATTGTTGAATGAAAAGGCGTAGACAGCCGACGATCTGGCTGATCTTTATACCCAACGCTGGGATGTTGGGATGTTCTTTCGGGATATAAAAACTACTATGAGCATAGACATTTAGCGTTGCAAAACACCGTACATGGTACGCAAGGAAATCGTGATGCACTTGATCGCCTATAACTGTATTCGTTATCTCATGGTTGAGACAGCAGAACAGTCACGTGAACAGGTAAGACGAATCAGTTCTAAGGGGAGTATCCAGGCACTTCGGTAGTGGGAGCCGCATCTCAAAAAGAATAACATCAGGCAGCAAGAGCAGCGCCATTTAATCTAATTGCTGTATAAGTCTATCGCCGATTATATCGCGTCAGAACGATAGGGTAGAAGTGAACCTATGGCACTGAAACGCCCAAGCCGTATTAATTATTAACCACCCTACGACATGAAATACAAGAGGCAAAACATAGAAGTAGATAGAATGCTAATCATCCTTAACTTAGTGCCATTCCAGGCTGACCCCTTCCCATCGATACTCCGAAAGCTTTTCAATGTTGATTCCAGGCTATCACTGGTAATTCTTAGTAGTTAACTAAAGTTTAACATTAATTATGATATAAAAAATTGCTTCAAAAAAAAATGTGAAAACTACAACCTGGCAAAGTAAAAATCAGTTTTTCGATTTTTTCGAAGGGACCATATTTAATAACTGACATAAATTCAAATATAGGACATTGATACCATGAAATATTCTCTTTTTGTTTCAATTTTTCTAGCGCTTTATTTATCAGCTTGTGGTGATCCAAAGCCAGGTCAGTATCCTCCAAGCCAAAATATTCTGGAAGATCGTGATAGCGTGAATCAAGAAAAATAGTTTAGTGTGGTTTTAGTAGTTTGGAATACACTGCCACAAAAATTTGTGGCGGCTGAAACCAACTTTAGGAGAAATTATTATGAATAATACAATCGCAATGAAAAGACTCGAGATAGTCATAGGTAAAGATAAATTCTCTAGAATAGCTAGTTTGTTGTCGAAAACTGAAGTGCATGGCTATACCGTTATTAATCAGGCTGGTGGTTTAGGAAATCGTGGGGTTATAGATTCTAATGATATAACTCTTAGAAATGGAAATGTCGTTGTTATTCTTGCCTGTCAAGAGGAGAAAGCAAAAAAAGTGCTTGCAGAGATGCAACTGATAATGAAAGAGTTGGGCGGTATGTGCTTGATTTCTGATTGCCTCTGGCTAGAAGGGTCGAAAGTTTCTTATTAAAGAATAAAAAGTAAACCACCGGCTTTGCCGGTGGACTATAAAAATTTGACAATTCAGGGATTTATTGGAAGCCTTACTTATCTGTGAACCGTCTAAAGTTTAATGGATGTGGAAACAACCAATGAATAGGCATAGCTTAAGTTATACTGCGTGGGATTATAAGTATTATATTGTATGGACACTGAAGTATCGGAAGAGAGTCTTTATAGGGATTTGTTAAAATAAAAGGTTACATGAAATTTCTGGTGTGCAACGCCGACAATACCTGTGCAGAGGCCTCATCAAAACCTACTTTGCATAAGCGATGTATGCGCCCCTGGTTCATATCCGCAATCAGTATTTGAACCTTATTCCACCCAATACGTAGCGCCTCTGGTTCCCATGACCCAGCGGCGATTAACACGAGAGCATCGAACACTTCTTCATTGAGTCCGGCGGTATTGGCGAGTATATCGTGGCGGCGTTCAATGGCATCCGCCAACCGTCCAAGTAACATTGGATCTTTTTGTACATGTTGCGTGAGATGGGCAATGCCAAATGTAACGTGCCGTGCTTCATCTTGCCCGACTAGGCGCGCGATTTGTCGCGTGACTGGATCTGGTGCATACTGTTGTAGAAACCATAACAGCGTCAAAAAGCTACCTTCCCCAAGTACCGATAGCAGCATTGCTGATAGCGCGAAATCCGTTTCGTCAATCAATGTTTTGAGTGATGACTGACCACCCGCAGTCGACAAGCCAAGCTTCGGGCGTCGCAATAGTGCGCGCCGTGTGAATACATCAATATGACGCGCCTCGTCGGCAGCTTGAATAGCGAGCAGCTGCATTACTTCGCGAAAATGTGGATGTATCTGTGATGCAAACCGTGCTGGAATCACCAGTGCTGCCGTTTCGTTTTCGATCAAGTAAGTCATTACTTGTACAACCGCATCTTCTACTTCATCATGCAAATCAAAAGGCTCTTCCCACGGAATCGCTGTGGCAGGGTTCCACTGAGCTGCCGCAGCCTGAGCATATAGTTTTGCGACTTCCTTGGCCCATACTTCAACGCGCGTATCGAGTGGAAAATTAAAAGTTGGCGCGCCAGCTTCAACAGTCGCACTGCGGCCCGCTAGTCCCCAATAGGCGTGCGCTTGTTCTTCTGGAATGGTGGCGTCACCAGTAGATTCGGCACCGCGCCAGCGCCCAACTTCAGCGCTACCACGGTGTATCACCGCGACAGGGCCACCTGTGGTTTTTGCAATTTCGATGGCGTGACCTTGCGTACGACACCAAGCGCGAAGATGAATAGCAAGTTCAGGTGCGTTGCCATAAACAGCGACGGGAGTGTTCACGGCTATTGTGTGCAGCACTCGTTTCACCAGCAAATGCCCACCTTGGATCCAGCCCCAAGTCACCAAGTTCGACTATGCACATGCCATGCCCGCTCATGGGCACGACTTGCTCACTTTGTCGACGAATGCATCAATTGTTTTAAATCGATCGATGGCCCTGGCTAAAAGTGCGTATTTCTCAGTACGGCCTGACTTCCACATTTTTAATCCTTCAAGATCTAGCAACGGTCTTACCTGTGGGTCGTCGTAAGACATTGACAGCAAGAGTTCACAAAAACGTGCGACAGCGTCTTCAGGCATACCATCCAGCATCGTGAAATTACAATGATCATATTCATCGGTCTGTGCAAGAATGCGTGTGCTATTTGATGGAAGCGTACCTTCCCGTGAAAACAGCAGGTGATTGCCGTCGATCATGCATGCCGCATCTACTTCTCCTTCAATCAATGCCTTGGCTGCATGACGTTCACCCCCGATATGGTCACCGTGCTTACCTACGAGCACATCAAACGGTCTTACAAAAAAATCCTTTTCCGGCTCAAGCCCCGCCTCTGCTAAGTGTAGAAGTGGTATTAATGTAGCCTGTGGCGAGTCAGAAGCTCCTACAGCAACGGTCTTGCCGCGCAAATCTTCGATCGACTGAATCGAAGAACCACTGCTCACGACAATTACGCTGGTGAGATTGCAATCGGTGTCGCGCATGGCAATTGCCTGGGTCTTACGCCCTGTTTTAGTGGCAATACGCTCGGTCTGTAACCACGCTAGCGGGGAGTTCCACGCAATATGAAAGTGACCGGCAAACTGCCCCTCCACTTGCTGTTCATAATTTGAATACAGGATATAGTCGAAATAAAAATCGTGCTGTGCAAACCATTTTTGGAAACCATCCCAGATGGTGACAACTTTCGGGTCGTAGACGACGGCACCTATTAATAATGTCTCAGACATGGCTTGTTTTCTCAAAATATTGGCAAGCCACAAATGGCCTTACCAATGAAGTCATACAATTGATCCGTTGTTGGTGCCATGACCGTACCTGCACGGGCATCGCGAAACCGTCTCTCCACGCCAACTTCACGGCGGAACGCAGCGCCGCCGCAAACACGCATCGCGGTATCCAGCACCTGGGTTGCAGACTCTCCCGAAGAAGCCTTGCATTCCAGTACGCGCAGTATTGCATCTTCGCGATCAGTTTCCATTGCGCGAAGCGTATCGAGCCATAGACAGCGCGCTTGATCAGTTGTAATTCGCATCCGTGCTAGATAAGCCCTGATAGTTGGGAGATTGCACAACGCTGAATCAAGATGCTCATGGCGAGTTTCAACTGCGTGATTACAAGCAGCCGTTGTTGCACCCTCCATAAGTCCGATTCCGGTGGCGGCTGTTAAGACGCTAAATAGAGGTAATACAGTTTCAAGCATGATCGCAAGACCGTTGCCATCTTCACCGAGCATATGATGCTCTGGAATCAATGTGTTGTCGGCGGTAATTGGCGTAGAGTCGTTGCCACGCAATCCTAGACCATCAAAATTATTGGCTATTGAAATCCCGCTGCTGCTGCTCGGTACCAGCCAGATTGTGCTAACACCCTCAGCAGTAACTGGCTTGCTTGACCACACATGAAGCGTTGCATGGTGGGCCGAAGTGACCCAGCTTTTCTTGCCATTCAAACGAATGCCATTCTGGTCTCTTGTCGCCGTACTTACAGGTGTCCAGAAGTGACTACGCGACCCAGCCTCCGAGAAGGCCAGGCTACCCAGATGTTTGCCCTGCGCAAGCTGTTTACGAACTTCCTCAGATGCATATTTTTCTATAACCGTTGTAGCGGAATAGTGCATACAAAGTACCATCGCTGTCGACCCACACTCACGAGCGAAGCGTTCAATAACGATGGCAGCAGCACGCGGACCTTCTCCCATACCACCGACACTCTTTGCACTAATGAGTCCAAGCAAACCTGCATCACGCAGTGCATCCATTGCTTCTTGTGGAAATGCACCTGCTTTATCCACTTTAGCTGCATTTTTAGCAACAATCTCTGTAGCAATCTTTTCTACCGTATTAAAATATTCAATCATGTATTTCCTTTCGAAGCATCGCACCATTAATGTAAGCAGAACTTAATTAATGGTGTCAGCCTTCTCTCCATTTTCATGTGTTTATATACCGAACAGATTTTGAGCCGTAGTTTGCAAACTACGGTTATGTTGAGTTTGTAGTGCCAAAGGTTTTTGAATTGTCAGAGTGAATTTTAAATCGTTTTGATTCTTTATGTTCAGGTAAAGGACGTTGTGTTGGATTTAAAGATATATTTTTGAAGCTGATCATTTAAATTTCTGTGTTATACAAATATTGTTTTAATCCTATAATTCCGCGCTTGTAGTGACGCCAACTTTGGAGCAGGTAACGAAACTTCGAAATAAGCCCCTTTGTTCTTTTGTTGGGTAACGCGAGCGGTTTTTTCCATCGAACGCTAAAGTAAAGTATAGTAAGACTCAGGTAACGGGCTGAAATAAAATATGTTTTATTTATGTTTCTCGACGAGGCGACGTTGTTGAACAACAGTTTTACGGTTGTTTCTCAAGAGCAGCTCTTCGCTTGCCAGTCCTTCTGTTTTATACATAAGCGGCCGTTTGAAAGAGTCAACTAGCATAACGTGACTGAGTATCCAATGATGTAAAAGCACCCAATTTTCGCAAATCTCTTCAGGGAAAGGCATTTCTTGAGAAACTAGAATTAATTAGAGTTTACTAAAAAACAATAACCCGTTGATTAAAAAAATATTTATTGTTTTATGGTGTAATAATGCAAATAAGACAACGAGATATCCCAAAAAAATCTTGCATATGATCACATCCAAAATCCAAAACCAAAAGCAACTCACCCTGGAAGGTTTCGAAATACCCTTTGAAGTAGACTAGATGCAAACAATCGTTGGGTAAAACATTAGTCAATGTATCCCCTAGGATGAACTAGCGGATGGTTTTTATCAGAATCTATCATTAGCACACGGCCGGCCTGCAAAAGACGCACGCTTAATAATTGGCGTGGTCATTATCAAACATAAGCTACGCTTAAGTGATGAAGAGACTGTTTAGAAAACCCGAGAGAACTTCTATCTGCAATACTTTATGGGTCTGTCGGGTAATAGCTTTTTTCGCAAGAACTGAATTATTAACCTTCTGTTTTTAATTGAATAAATATTCTAAAAACTGTCATTTTTGCTATTTTCCGACAGACCCTTTATTGGTTTTCTGGCCTTTCAAGATAAACAGCCTTTCGTACCCTCACTGTTTGTAGAGATCTGTCGGTTCATGGGCGAACGAACCTTTGTACATTTCCATCAGTCGATCATTAATGTGCTGGAGAAACGCCCGACTCTGCGGCCAGAGAAAGACAACGCAAAATGTAATCACCACGATGATGACGATCCTCCAAGCCAAAACGAAGCGGCGTTAACTGGCGATGAAGAGGTTATTGCACAAGACCAACATGTCGTTGAAAAAATATCAACCGATCAGGGCAAATTGATTTTAGATGCGACAGTTGCAGAGCAAGTTATTTGTTTTCCTACTGATCAGAGTTTATTGAATGAGAGCCGCGAAATAAGTGAGCAGACTATTGATATTCTGCATTGTCTATCTGGCGCAAAAGCCAAGCCGCGCACCTACCGTTAAACGGCAGACAAAGATTACGTGAGCATTGTGAAGCGGACGTCAACCTAAAGGTAAGAAGTTACGTAAAGGTCCTAGGAAACAACTACAGTATCTGCGAAGAAACCTTCAACATATCGAAGCACTACTGGATGCTTAACCAGGCAGAGCGATTTCACTGGCTTATTCCTTGCTGTGCAAGTATTGGATCATCCAGCACGTATACGCGCAACAAGAAGCAATGTACCGTTGGAATGCAAATGTTGCGATGATCGTATCGTCAGCATCCATCAGCCACATGTACGTCACATTATTCGTGGCAAAGCAAACAAGTCGGTTGAATTCGGCGCTCGTCAAGAGTTAAATTGATAAGCTTTAATTGCTGATTCCATTACTTTAAGTTTTAAAGACCCTCAGTATCAGGATCAAAAATATCTTCTACTACCACTATTTTGGGTTTTGGGTAATGATTAAATTCCGTAGCAGAAGCAATGGTATAGGCCCCCATTTTTTTTCCTATTAGTATGTCACCAATTTCCATTTCAGGTAATTCTATATCTTCAGCGACTACGTCAATGCTATCGCAGGTTGGGCCTGCTAATACACTGGGTAAAAACTCACCAGTGGCATCAAATGGCTTTAATGGTGCTAGAGGATAATTTGCATGATCAAACATCTGCCCACTAAATCCTCCATACACGCCATCATCTAGGTAATACCATATTTTAGCGCTACGTTTTGCTTTGCCCACTATAGACACTACTTCAATCATGGATGGTCCAGATATAAAGCGCCCTGGCTCAGCAAATACTTCAATACCCTCGGGTAATTCACTTAGAGCTTCCATAATAGGGATACAGAAGTCATCGATGGGTAAAACGGCTTCCTGGTAGGAAACAGGGAAGCTGCCGCCAATGTCCAAGAATTTCCAGTTTACATTGTTCATGATTCTCATTGCGGCTGCACTTGAGCGAATTGCATTAGCTTGTGTCATGGGGGACAGTGATTGTGAGCCCACATGAAACGAAAGGCCTACTACTTCAATGCCATGTTGCTTTGCCATATCTGTTATCAAGGGTAATTCTTCTAGTGCACAGCCAAATTTACGTGACAGATCTACCACCGCCTGTTTACTGCGGAAACTCATGCGGATAATGAGTTCTACCTGTCCAGCATAGGGTATAAATTTTTTCAGTTCTTCTATATTATCAACTACCATCCGTTTACAACCGAACTCAAGTGAACGTTTAATTTCTTTGTCTTTTTTTATTGGGTGGGTATGAATACATTGTTCGCCGAGAATACCCAGTGACTCAACCAAGTCTATTTCACCAATGGTTGCTAGATCAAAAAAACTACCCAGCATTTTCAGCCGTTTAACTAGCTCTGGATGGGAAAAAGACTTTAAAGCGTAAAAAAGTTTTACTCCGGGAAGTGCCGCTTGTAGAGATTTATACTGATATTCAGCTTCACTTAAATCAAGTACCATAAAGGGCGTTTCATGCTTAGCTACTAGTTCTTCTAAACTGGCACGGTCAAACTCTTCGAGCACATCAGGATGAGATAATTCAGCAAAACTCTCAACAATGGTTTGTTTAGTCATGAACAGGACGACTCCAATAAGATATATATATTGCGGAAAGGGGTAAATTGACCTTGAGCTGCTGTTGGTTTAGTACCAGTTTTTGTGAGAGCATTGTTTATCATATAATCAGTGGGTGAATGGTTATGAGTTTTGTGGGTACTGTCATGTTAAGTTTCGCAGAGCGCTCAACGCTGTAATTATCGTATTTATGCTAACGTAACATTTTCCAAGACGCAAAAGCTTGTTATTTCAGATCCCGTTAATTTCTAGCAGATACCAGATGGCGGTCAAAACTAAATAGGTTGATACAGTAGCATGACCACATAGCAATCGTCGAGCTTGCCTTATCGACTTAAACCTGCGCATACGTCGTTCTCTCACCCGATTTTGTTGGCGTGAAAGCACGGCGCGATTGCTGACTCTATTGTAAAAATAGTGGCAGACAAAACCAATTTTTTGATGTCTTTTCTTTGATTATGCCGTGTAAAGATCGAATCTTCCATTCTTTTATTATCGCTCAGATACAATTAACTTTACAATGTTAGATTATTCTTTGAACGTAATATTGATTTGACCATCTGTGACTTTAATGTCCTCTACGCCCTCCGAAAAAGATTTCCAAAAACCTGGGTCGACACCAAATTCTCTGACCAGATCGATATTTTTCAGTCCACCCAGCCAAGCGTTAGGCACGGGAATGCCCATAATACTTACCCCTTTTAGGATAATGACAGGTTGGTTATTCTGATAGGCTATTTCGATGCCGGTATTAAATCTGAGTGTTTTTCCGCCAAGTACTGGAAATTCCTTTTCAAGTGGAATGAGTAGTTTTGCACTGACAAGACCTTCTGCAAGATCGATAGCCAGTTTTTGTGCAAGATCGGTATTTTTAGCGAGTAACGCATTCATTTCCCGTTCTGTAAAACTAATTTCACGCCGCGCATTCTTTTCGGAATATTTTTCTGGTTTTAAGAAACCGTTTTCATCGATAACATTATTATTCATGGCGCGTGATGAAAACTGAGAGTCGTAACCAAGCGCTTGAAGCTTAGCTTGGAGTGTTTTTTCCTCTTTTTCATTTAATGAAATAGGCGTGAAGGATGTGGTGAAAATATAATTTTTGAGTATCCAGTAGGTACCAGTTATTGTAACTACAATGGTGATTAAAACGATCAGCAATACATGGGTCCAGTGCATATGAGAGGTTCTTTTGTAAGTGTTTTAGTTAAGTTTACTCTTGTTAGTGCGCTTGTTCATAAAAGGTAGTGTCTCGAGTATCGCTAAATTAACTTACATAGAGAACTCCTAGACTACAATTGTCAGATTTTTATACTAACGTAACCTTCTCCAATACGCAAAAGTCCTGTGGAATGGGTTCTTTATACGTTATCGTAGTTCTGATAATGATCCAATTTTTAGCCAGATCTTTTGCTTTCCAAAATAGTACGTGGTCTAAATATTCTTATCGGCATAGCCCAGTACTCTGTTCTGCAAATGTACTGCCAAGTTAACTGTACTGCGCGATAATAGCGAAAGGAAGAATTTGGTTAATGCGGATATTTATTTAATGGATTAATACGCTACGTTATCCCCAATAATTTGGTAAGAGCGAGGAGGGGGTTCATCCCGAGGAGTGATCAGGGAACAGCTATAATGCAACGATAAGGGAAGTTTTAATGCCGCCATGGTTGGCAATAGTCAAATAAGCTGCACAATATACAGGTTAATGAAATGAAGCCTTTGAGGGAATGCAAGCGTTTGGTGAATATAGTTACTCAGATATTGCTGCGTTCTTTAACATGTATTTCACAACTGTTGGTAGAATTACTTGGGCAGCAAAAGTCAGTAATAGAAATAGGCAAGTAATTTGACGCTAAGGGGAAGAAGGATTTTAATCTGAACCTGAATTTACTTAAATAATAGTTTCTTAAGTTAATATAAGGTTTTTATATGGAATCCGGAGCCTCGAAACCGATTGTCAAAAAGAAAGCTAAACGGCTTACACTTCGTAACGCAACACTTAAAGATGTGCCTGTATTAAAAGATTTAACTAGTCGGACCTATGCTGGCACTGGAATTGCAGGGTATTCGAACAGCGCGTTAACGGGGCAAATTAATAATTTTCATGATGGTCAATTTGTCGCCACTTATGACAATGAAGTGGTCGGTTATTGCGTTTCATTTATTATTTCCGAGCGAATTGCACTCAAATCCCATTCTTGGGTTGAGATTACCGGCAATGGTTTTGCCTCGCGCCATGATCCTCACGGTGATTATTTGTATGGTATGGAAGTATGTGTCGATTCGGCTTATCGGGGCTATCGTATTGGCCAGCGTTTTTACAATGCACGCAAGCAATTGTGTCAAAAGTATGGCTTAAAAGGCATTGTATTTGCTGGAAGACTACCCAGCTATGCACGTAAGTCACGTCAATTTCCTGATGTGGAACAGTATGTAGATGAGATTGTCCATAAAAAACAACGTGACGCAGTGCTTTCTTTCCAATTACTTAATGGTTTTGAGGTTCTTGGTGTCATAAAAAATTATTTGCCAGAAGATAGTGCTTCACTGGGCAATGGCGTACATCTCATCTGGCATAACCCGATGGTACCTGAGGAACAAGAGATGAAACGTCATAAAACCTATGGTGGACGCCTGCAAGAAACTGTGCGCGTGGGTACTGTGCAATATATGTTGCGCAGGGTTCATTCTTTTGAAGAATTCATAAAATTCGTTGAATATTTTGTCGGTGTCGTCGCTGACTACAAGAGTGATTTTGTTGTATTCCCTGAGCTGTTTACCCTGCAATTGCTTTCAATTGAGGATCAAGAACTATCCCCCATTGAGTCGATTGAAATGCTCACCAAATATACGCCACGCTTTACTGAATCAATGCGTGAATTAGCTTTACGCTACAATATTAACATTATCGGCGGGTCACATCCGACGCGTGTGCCATCAGGCCGTGTAGAAAATGTTTCCTATGTGTTTCTACGTGACGGTACGGTTCATGAACAAACCAAAATTCATCCCACGCCAAGTGAAGAGTTCTGGTGGAACATGGAGGGTGGTGAAACACTGAATGCGATTGAAACGGATTGTGGTCCCATTGGTGTACTCATTTGTTACGATTCCGAGTTTCCAGAATTATCGCGGCATTTGGCTGATCAAGGCGTGAATATTATTTTTGTGCCGTTTTGTACGGATGAACGCCAAGGCTATTTACGTGTTCGATACTGTTGTCAATCACGTGCCGTTGAGAATCAAGTGTATGTCGTTATGTCTGGCAACGTAGGGAATCTGCCCAACGTTGCTAATATGGATATTCAATATGCTCAAAGTTGTATCCTAACCCCATGTGATTTTCCATTTGCACGCGATGGTATTGCCGCAGATACAACACCCAATGTAGAAACTGTTGCAATCGCTGATTTGCGTCCTGATACGCTGCGTATTGCACGCAACAGCGGCACAGTACAAAATCTGAAAGATCGCCGCCATGATTTATATTCATTGCACTGGCGTGGTAAGTAAAAAAAACTCCACGCATTTCTAAGTCTAGGTAAAGATGTTCGAAAAGCAAAAATAAATGGTAGAAAATAGGTTGTAGTTACTCATTCATCAATAGTTTTAGGTTTTTATAGACACAGATTTTCCTAAGCCTACCGTGCGCGAATTTCTACTCGTAAGCTGCAACTAGTAGGAAATTGCATTCCTTTAGCAGTCTGTATGAATGTTCTGATGATCTTGTTGAATGCGACAGAACCCTATTTCACTATTTTTATATCTTTTATACTTATCGATTCCAAAGCATCGAATTTTTTGGGGTTCATCATTTCTTCTAGTAATGTTTTTATATCTGCGATGCTGGCTTTAGATAGATTTATGTCTATCTCAACTTTCACTTCAACTTTCATAAGAAGCTCCTTTTAGCAATTTTTCTGCTTGCACATATAGTTTGTAAGAATTATTGGGTGTATCTAAATTAACCGCTTCTAAGCGGCAATAGCTGAATAGGTAGTACAGCGACATGATATTGTCTTGACCGCCATCTAGTATAGACCAGTTATTATCCAGAACATAGACAAGGGGTTTTTGTGTCTTAGAAAGATATTTCGTTAGCATGAAGGTGGAGATCCCAGAAATTTTTATGCTGTTTGAAAGTTAATTTGGTAATACTGTTTTGGAATGCAAATGTACCTCAATTAAAGTCCGGATGTATGGCTGAAATCCGATACCTTCTCAAAATTATCGGTGTGGGACTGCCTGGCTGCGTTGTTCCATTTTGTAGGGAACAACAATCTACGCCACGTTGTGTTTTGCCAAACAGCCCAAGGATCACATGCTTTGATAGATTCAGCTAAAGAATTCAGAATTATCGATATTCTTTTATTTAGCGTCCAAAACGTGATGCCGTAAGTTTCACATCTGCGTCGGCCCAGGCCTTTTTAAAGCGTGCTTCAATAACCGTCGCTTCAGATGTCTTGTCTTGTGCTTTCAGTGCCAACAGCAGCCCGTAAAGTGCCCAACCATTATCACGGTTTTTTCGCAGGTCTTCCCAGTACACGGTTTCCGCTTCTGCCGGACGTCCAGATTCTAGTAAGATCGCGCCGAGAGCTAGGCGTGGCGGATAGTGCCATTCCGCTGGTTCTGTATAGACCAATGTATCCTCGAACCGAACCGCACGCTCAAAATGCGCAATGGCGGTACCGAATTCCCCTTGTGCAGCAGCAATTTCACCCGCCAGCACTTCAGGCGCGATTTTCAGCACGGTACGTGGCGTATTTTTTGAGAACAACGCCCCATCCAGTGACGGGTTAGTCATAATTTCTCGCAGGGTATTTAATTCTTGTTCGGCCGATTGTAGTTTACCCGTTGCGACAAACGCCAAACCACGTACGTAGTGCCAGCTGCCTTTTAGTAAGGCAATCGTTGCTGGTGGCGCAGGTTCGTCAAGACTTTCTTCCCAAAGACCGAATCGAGCAAACGTCCAATAAGGCACCATACGAAATACTGCGGTTAATGGAATTTCCTGGAGCATTTTATTGTCAACTTTACCGGCTAATTTTAGCGCAGACTCAATGGCGATCTTACTTTGGCCGCTGGCCGTCGCGGCGAACCACATAAAATGGATATTATGTGGATAGTACGCCATTGGGTATATTCCCTGCGCGTGATTATGGCTGATGTATTGTTCGTCAGCTTCAATTGCTAGCTGATTACTCTTCATTGCGTCTGCATATCGTCCGACCCGTTGATAAATATGCGATGGCATGTGCACCATGTGTCCCGCAGCAGGCATCAGTGTGAGCAAAGTATCTGCCGCCTTTTCAGCACGCTCCGGCGTTGCTGTCGGTTCAATAAGGTGAATATACATGTGCAGAGCCCCAGGATGGGTGGGGTGTTGATGCAGTACCGCTTCAGTCAGGGCCACAATTTCCGCAGTCCCGGCATACGGTCGACCGTCAGACATCCAGTAACCCCAAGGGCGGAGGTCCATCATCGACTCCACATAAAACATCGTAATATCAGGATCATCTGGGAAACGCTGATGAACAGACCGCATTGCATCTGCATACGCCTGATCGTTTGCCGAGCGTTGTTTGTTATCGCCCGAATATCGTTTCTCTAAGGCGTTAATTAGCGCTTGTTCCTTTGTTGAAGCCTGCGTCATGAGCGACTTGGCTTTTTTTATCAGAACTAAGGCCTGTGGCTCCTCATTAGGTTCCATCATTGCGTTTATGTTTGGACCCAATACTAGCGCCTGACCCCAATACGCCATTGCCAGTGTTGGGTCGAGCTTTGCAGCTTGCTGAAACGCCTGGCGGGACTCAGCATGATTGAATGCGTAAGCGAGATTTATCCCTTGGTTAATATATAACTGGGCTTCTTTGTTTCGCGTACTGACCGCAAAAGTGTGCGACCCTAGATCCATAAATTTCGACGTATGCGGACTGTCTGCCTCAGACAAATTCGTTCTCTCCGTGGATTCGTTTTGCTCGTCGGTCTGAGCAAATGAATACGGGATACTTGCGACCGTCAGTGCAAGTCCTGCTATTACGAGCTTAAGTATCTTCTTCATTAGTATGTCCTCATAAGTATACGAAATTAATTAAATTTCCGCTGTCGTCGGATCAATAATAGACTTGACACGAGAAATGCGATTAGCAGGAAACCCGCCTTGCTCGGCATGCGCTTTAATGGTTGCTTCATCAGGTGCGATATAAACACAATAGACTTTATCGTCCGTTACGAAACTTTCCAACCACTGAACCCGCGGTCCCATATTGTTCAAAACACCGCATGATTTCTGTGAAATTGCTTGTAAGTCTTGTGCAGTTAAAGTACCTGCTTCCGGAATTTCACGTTCAATAATATATTTTGGCATTTTAAATCTCCTAATGATTATACAACTAGTTTTGACATACGACTGGTCGTATTAAAAAATAATAAAAATATTGTTTACAGTGTGTTAACTGTTTCTCCTATTAACATTAATAATAATCACGGTTTAAAATAATCGCCAAGCAGATCTTGGCAGCATTGTTTAACCGGCATGGATGATTTTTCTATCTTTGTTCTTAGCAAAGCTCCCTGCCATGTATTCATTAGTAAATCGGCCATGTCTCTGGCTGATTTATCTGATCGGATAGTGCCTTGTTGTTGGGCCTTCGCCAAGCCAGATTCTAGTAGATCCCGGTAGCGGCTCACGGCGGATTGAAGTGATTCCTGGCAAATATTACTGGTATCACCAATCTCGCCCATCAAATTACCCAACAGACAACCACCGTTAAATTGGTTTTGTTCAAGCGCTGCTATAAGCACATTAAAGTAGCAATGTATCGCGCCAAGTGCATCAGTCTCCGTAGATTGTAGATGATTGGCTAGCTGCGTAATAAATGGATCAATATAATGCCGAATTACTTCTGCGCCAAAATTCTCCTTGCTACCAAAGTAATTATAAAAAGACCCTTTTGGCACTTTCGCCGCATCAAGAATTTCCTGTAGTCCCGTACCATGATAACCCTGCTCCATTAGCAAGGTAACTCCATGATCCAAAATATTTTCTTTATTTAATTCTTTCTTATTAATCTTATTCATGTAAGAATAATACGACCGGTTGTCTTATTTGTCAAGAGCTGTAAAATACAGTGTAGAAAAGAAAACGAATAATTTGTCCAGGCTCATAATTCCAGCATTCTTATTTGCATTTTACACCTCATTTTGAAAGGTTTTATCGCGTCATCCGTTTGGCCCAGAATTATTCGGTGTTTCCCTAGCTAATGTGACAGTTATACTGTCATCATCGAATTAGGATCTTTCATATGCATCAGTCCAGAAATAATCCTTATTATTAGGGCGGTTTTTGCTTGGTTATTAATCATTCATCATAAAAAGGTTGGTTTGAATTCAAATGAAGATATGGGTCGATGCAGATGCTTGTCCAGCGGTGATTAAGGATATTTTATTTAAAGCGGCAATACGTACCAAGGTGCAACTTACCCTAGTTGCAAACCACTCAATGCGTATTTCTCCTTCTCCTTACATACAATTTCTCCAGGTTACCGCTGGTTTTGATGTGGCCGATAATGAAATTGTTCAACGGTTAAGCTCTGGAGATTTGGTAATTACAAGCGATATCCCATTGGCTGCTGAAGTAATAGAGAAAGGCGGGCATATACTGACGCCACGAGGCGAGCGTTATACCGCAGACGATATTAAAGCACGCTTAACGATGCGAGATTTTATGGATAGCTTGCGGTCAAGCGGTATAGATACCGGTGGCCTATCCCCATTAAGTCAGGGTGATCGTAGTGCTTTTGCAAATCAACTAGATAGTTTTTTGGTTAAGAATACATGAAAGAATCAGGCGATTTTTAACCGTTGGTTGTATTTGAACTGGCTGGCGTAAGAAAGCAGTGTAACCCTCAGAATGTATATATTCATTCCGTGATATTTTGATGGAGTTTACGCTGCGATTTACTGAGAAAGAGATCACTGTTTAGGGTGGAATGGGACTGATGAAACAGATATTAGGCCGATCCTGGTCAAAAACAATTTCTATTACTTTCATTACGTCGCCAAAAACGACTTGTTAGCCACCAACCTTGGGATCTTTAACGCTAGATCACTACTTGTACAACGCTAGTAAGAACACACCATAGCACTACGAAAAAAGAGGGAAGCCGCCACACGACAAGCATTGCAAAAGCGACAAGGACAATGGCGAAGTCATTGGGACCAGATATCCCCGACGTAAAAATAGGGTCATACAACGCCGCGCCCAGCAAACCAACAACGGCCGCGTTGACTCCGGCTATGGCGCTTTGTGCGGCAAGACTGTGCGATACAGCACACCAAAAAGGAAGAATACCAGCAACCAGCAAGAACCCCGGAAGAAAAATGAATATCAATGCGGTAGCCGCCGTAAGTAATGAATGTTCTTCCGGTGATAGCACGGCCCCAAGATAGGCTGAGAATGCGAACATTGGCCCCGGGATTGCCTGGGATGCACCATAGCCCGCGAGAAACTGATCAGGCGAAACCCAACCTGTGACAACCACTGAATCCTGCAGTAATGGTAGAACGACGTGACCGCCACCAAAGACAAACGCGCCAGCTTGGTAAAACGCATTGGCGACAGAGAGTAAGTTCGCATTATCAGACGAAAAGAACGGCAAGCCGATCAGCAGGGCTGTAAAAGTTAAAATGAGAAGTCCGCCGATTCTTGCGTCATAGGGAACTTGAAATCCGCATGGGCTGTCCACTGGAAAATTGCCGCGAAGCAAGAGAGCGCCTGCAATCGCAGAAAACACCACAACGAGTAGTTGAGCCCATACCGAACTTACAGTGAGCAACATTGCGGCGGCGAAAACAGCGAAGATTCGCCTTGGAGCATCGGGGCAGAGTTTTCGGGACATACTCAAAACCGCATCGGCTACGACGGCACAAGCCACTAGTTTCAAACCGTGTACAGTAGCCAGACCAACAGGGCCGGATAGGTTCGGTAATGTCGCCGCGAATGCAACCAGCAGTAGAGCAGAAGGAAGCGTAAATGCCACAAAAGCTGCAAGCGCCCCGAGCCAACCAGCACGAAGCAAACCAAGGCTGAATCCTAGTTGACTGCTCGCTGGTCCTGGTAGAAATTGGCAGATTGCAAGGAGTTGACTGAACTGTTCATCATTAAGCCAGCGACGCCGCTCTACGAACTCCGTCCTGAAATAACCCAAATGCGCGACAGGCCCACCAAATGATGTTAAGCCGAGTTTGAGAAACGCAGAGAATACTTCAATTAGTGCTTTATGCTTTCGTGTGTTTTCCTGTGCTTCCCTCATCCGTGGTGTTTTGCTGTTGCTGGCTAACGTTGAAAGCGGCGGCGGTGAAGCCGTCCGCTTGCTTGATTTACTCGATATTTATTAGTCATGGACTTGCCTTCTAGCGGTAACGAAACTGCTATCGCCTTTCTGTTTATATCGCCATGACTCTTACTTCGCTGAGACAGTCAAATTCTGCATGAGTAATACGGCTCTAGTTGAAAAACTAAGTACCCGTTGAGTCTTCGCATTGGGCAGAAACTATTTCATGGGTGTTCTTTATTGTTGATGCCTAACGTTCGAGTTAAGTGACTGTAACGAAACCGAAGTCACGCATGAAGACTGGTTAAATTTAGTGGCTAACAGTCTTAGAAAATACATGTATTACTATCACGCCTAAAACTATTAAACCCATACCAATCATTGCGGGTACATCTGGCGTTTGTTTGTACAAGAGAACTCCGACAACCGATATCAAAACGATACCAAACCCAGACCAAACCGCATAAGTAATGCCTACTGGCATTACTCTTAAAACCAGCGTTAAAAAATAGAATGCGATTCCGTACCCGGCGACTACAATTATACTTGGGATTAAATTGGTAAATTCTTCTGATGCTTTCAAAGCACTGGTTGCAGCAACTTCGGCAATAATGGCTATAGCTAAATATAAGTATGTCATTGTTTCACTTTAGATCGATCTAACGCCTTGCTCATTTGCGCGGCGGCATGTAGTTATTAGGTAATAATCCCTTAATGTATGAGTTATTCTGTTTTCCCATGTTCAATTTCCGCATCAAGATTCTGTATCTGAAGAATTATTTTTAACAGCTCTTTACCAGAAGGGGTTAAGGCATACTCTGTGCGCGGTGGAACTTCTGGGTAACTTTGCTTTTCGAGAAGCCTATATGCAGTAAGTTTACGAAGCCGTTCGGATAGGACTTTAGTAGATATGCCATCAATGTGCTTTTCAAGCGCGCCAGGGCGGTTAATACCGTTGCCGATCGCGAGCAACACGGATACCGACCATTTGCAGCCGACTACTTCTTCGAGTTTTCGATACGTGTTTACAGTACGCACTATTAATTAATTTTCATTATTATTTTCAATGTTATACACCAATAAGTGCCTACTGAACTTACCGGTTCCCGCTTTTTTTGTGTCGGACAAACCATTACCATTTGAGAGTGCGCACATCAATACTTTAACCCAAAACTAGGAGTTTACCATGACAGCAAAAGCTATTTTTTACCATGCCGGATGTCCAGTATGTGTTGCCGCTGAGGACAGTGTCGCAAAAGCAATTGACAGTTCTCGCTACGCTGTAGAAATTGTGCATCTCGGCAACGACAAATCTCGCATTGGTGAAGCTGAAGCTGCGGGTGTGAAGTCGGTGCCTGCATTGGTTCTGGACGGTGCGCCGTTCCATATTAATTTTGGGGCGAGTCTTTCCGACCTAAAATAACAGGCACAATCAATATACGCAGCACCTCAATTCACTAAGGGGTGCTGCGCATTATTGCCTAATGTTAACAGCAAGTGCGCTGCTTTTTGGCATCGCCTTGACTGTTTTTTTGTGTATTCCCATTATGGATGCTTAACGCTTCAATAACGGGGCGGAAAAACGCGTAGCGTTTTGGAGGTTAGAGTCAGCTTTCTGGCGGTCGTTGATTGGCTTGTTAAATGGCTATTCATGCTAACCAATGGTATAAACCCATGCCACCTAAAGCCGGAATAACGAGCATAAGCGTTAGCACACCTAGGCAACCACCTCCCTGACTTTGCATCGAGGCATGTTCTTGCCGCGGGTTATCCTTCAACCACTGAACGTGGCAAGCTCTACAGTAAAGATTTATGAACCCATTATTCCAAGCTTGAATTGTTCGTGCGTCGTGCTCCGCTACCTTTCTGTAACGCGAGCAATAAAACGATTTGTCTTTCGGTTTTTTCTAGCGATTTAGAATGAAAAATGCAATCACTGCAGGGATACCAAAAGGCCAAGAGCTCTCTATTGCGTTCGTGCGATAAAACTCAAAACCTGCGGCGGCAAGCGAGCCTAAAACTACCAGAATTGAAATGTAGTCAACCGTGGAAAACGGGGTCGGGTCTAGATTCATAGGTTACAAATATAGATTCGACCCCAATACGCATGCAGGGTTGCGGCTCAACTACTCATTTACAGAACGTTTCAATATTTCGGATACCCACTGGTTTAGGCTCTTATTTGCAACAGTTGCCCGTGCCGAAATTTCACTATGCAGGCTAGGAGCTATTCGAAGGTTGAATTTACCTGAATATTCCTTAGTTGGAGCGATGTCCTTTTCTTCGCACACTTGCAGAAAAACCTTGAGTGAATTTTTGAACTCCTTTCGAAGAGCGCTCGGGCTTTTGCCGTAAAAATCAGCACTTCCATTCAAACCCAGAATTTCGCCACGAAACTGATCTAATTCAGGGTCGTATTCTATTTTTGCTTTGTAACCATTAAGTTCCATCATGTTCATGGTCTCACCTCATATATCTCAAACCATTTTCTAATACTGGTTATTGCCCCTTTGTCTGTATTGGGAGAAGGGTGTGGTCTATGGAAAACACGGACTTCGCCGAATAAAACTACGGCCACACGTGAACCAGCGCGTTCAGAAACTTCTGCACCAAGAACCTTAAACAGTGCGACCATGGAATATTACCGCTGATGGGTCGCGCATGAATTCGTTCAAGGGTTCTTTTATGCTTTTTGTTCATTGACTAATAGTACCATATAACGGTACTATATCAACGATAAGTCTCATCACTGTTCGTTGGTATTCATTGCCGCGCCGAGGCGCTCAAAATTTGCAAAAGCAGAAATTACAGCCGGGGCACCGTAAAGGGAAATTCTACATTTGGAATCGGCTGATTTGACTCCGAGTCGGCGGCCTTGTATTGTGTTTTTCTTTGGTGACCGAGATTTGTATGCGCTAGAGGGTCGCGTCTAGATATGTAGGCTACGAATCTAGACACGACCCTGTGACCCCGATTTTAGTGAAAAGTCAGCGAGCTGGTGAACGTGTGCTCCATAGTGTCGGTCAGTACTTGCAAAACCGCTTAAAATTGGTCGTTAATGCGACCAAAAGTCATGTCGTTAAAATCAATGAAAGCAAATTCTTGGGATTTACATTCCGAGCGGGACGCATTCTATGGCATCCGAAAACACTGCTGAAGTTTAAGCAGAAAGTTCGGCGCTTAACGAACCGCAACTGGGGAGTGTCGATGAAATATCAACTCTTCAAAACCAGTCAGTTTATACGAGGCTGGATCAATTACTTTGGTATTGCCAACTGCTACCAACTTTGTGTCGATCTGGATCATTGGATTCGACGCAGGGTGAGAATGGCGTATTGGCGTCAGTGGCGCAAACCGCGAACCAAAGTAAGAATCTGATGAAACTAGGTGTTAGAGTTCAATCAGCAGTTGCGTGTGGCATTACCAGCAAAGGCCCATGGCGTAGCTCGAAAACTCCAGGAATACAGCAGGCATTATCCAATGCTTATCTAAAATATCAGGGGCTTTATGCGCTACGCGATGGATGGATCAAGTCACCATTCCAAGTTAAACGCCCTGTGTGGAGCCGTATGCAGGGTGTTGTGGGAACTGGGGGTTAGAGACCCTCGGCTACCCGATTAGGCTAATTTACCTTGCGCTTTCTTTTATAAAGTCATGATCTGTTACTGGATTTATCCTGCTTTCTCGTATGTATCCAACCCCAGAGCCATTAGTATACACAAAACCTTTTCGCTTCCACCCTATAGTGTGTGGCCATCCCGATGGAGCTGGATTAATCATTTCAGTATGAATCATAGCTTTTTGATGTTTTTCTGCCTCACGCCGATCAACCACTTTATATCTTTCATACCCATCAGATTTTTCATCTAAAATTGCATAATGAAATTTATGTCTTGCTTTAGGCCGACTACTTTTTACTGGAGTGAATGAAGCCAAGATCTGATCTTCTGAATTCTTGTCTTGGTAGAATATATTCGCTCGACTATTTAGATACTGGTGTTCATTGATTAGATTTATCTCACGTTCATTCTTCACATCAACCCACCCTTTCTTGTGAGGGATACTATAAACATTAGGATCAAACCCAACGCATAAAATCCGAGGAGTTATAGGAAGAAGAATAATTACTCCTGCAGATCCTAATCCAAAATTACTCCCTGAGGTTCTCTTGTCTAGGAAATGCCATTTATTAGTTAAAACAGCAGGATCATCAGAAGAGATAAAGTCGATTTTAGTTTTATTCTTGATTAGGCAGACTTTAAGATCATCCATTAAAAATTTTTCTTGTACAAAATTTCTCATGGAAAGCTGGACCGCTTCTTTCATCTCCATTTTAAAGTCTTTAGGTTCAAGACCTGCGACCTCACCCATGCCATCTGTCATTTCAATACTGCGACGTGAGGCGGCTTCAGTCCTCATATACTGTAAACGCCAAAAGAATATTAAAAACTTGCGATGCTCATCTGTTAATTGATAATTCTGGTTTATAATTTCTCTAACTATGCCAGCATAAAGGCCCTCAATGGGTTGAAGTGCTTTCTCTAGCTCAAGATCATCACCATAAAAGTAACTTTTTGAGCACTGCTTCTTCAACGGCGCACAATTAATAAATTTCTCTCTATCAATATTATACAGATTAATAGCAGACGTTGAGTTGTTAGCAGCAAACTGTCGAAGATAACATTGAGGAACATAATGTTGATTTTTATTCGATGCCATGTACACCCTAATGTTCGATTTAGCCTAACGCCTTTGGAAGGGGCAAATTGTGGCGAAGCCACGCATTAATTTGTCCCGCTTGCCAAACTTGTTATAAAGCGGCTGCGCAGGCATTTAAACTTATAGTGTCTTTAATTTTGAAAGCTAGCAAATCTTTAGTATTAACAAGTGCATCACTATTTGTTGGCATCATAACTCCTTGCGAGTATAAATTCATGAGATATTCCTTACTTGAAGAGTCTAAAGATGACCACCAAATTTCTGATATGTAGTTGTTTTCTATTGATGTAAATATAAAGGCAAGTATTGATGCCGAAACCGAACTTGTCTGTTTTAAACTACCTATAAAGGCTGAGACAACGGAGTCGTGCTCTTGGATCCAGGACAAGCAGATATAACCAACTCCATTACTGGAGAAGGAATTGATCATTATATAGCTAGGAATGACTTCAGGGTCCTGAGAGATACTCTGTAGTTTATTTCCTTGGAAATCAAATGTGGGGCCTACTGCAGTACTTGTCATGATGTTAGGCGGCTCTGATAGGATGAATACAATGTGATTTAGCTTCCCTTGCTCGCCTGCGATTAGCATACTATCTAATTTGTTTTTGATACTCCTTAAGTCACTTGCACTAAGAACGTTGTTCTCAGTAAGCCTTTTATGCTCTGATTGCATTGATAATTGCTGCTCTAACTTTTTCCCTTTATCTAAGTCTTTCAATAAATCAAAGGTACCTGAAGCTCTTTCTTTAACAAAGATTTCTCTAGAAATGGCTCTGTAGGCGATTAGAAAACAGTTTTCTTTAGATATAACGAAATCCGTATCTTCAATTGGCTGAAATAATGTTTTGTCGTGGTGAGCGCAAAAACCTGTAAATGTTGAGGCTTTTTGTATTCCTATTTTTTTAGGAGTAATTTGAAAACCTTTGTCAAAGCGTATAGAACCTTCAAATGTAGTTAGTACGTGTCCATTATGCGCTATTTCTTTAAGGGATGAACTTTTTGAAATGGAGTGAGCTTTGATTATTTTTCCAGAGCATTCGGGACTCATAGAGCTAGGAACACTACAGTATTTCTGTGAATAAAAACCATTGATCTGTTTATGTATCACTCCTTGGTTAATGGGTTCTTGTTGCTCTCTATCAAGGTGACATTTTTTGTATTTTTTACCAGAGCCACACCAGCAAGGTTTGTTTCTACCTAATTTCACCTGTACCTCTTTGAGCTTTATAACGTTTAAATTGAGGGACACCCCGTAGGGGCAAAGCCGTGAACGAAGTGAGCGGTGTTCCCTCCAATGCAGCGTTCTCTGATATTGAGTGCGAGGCAATATTCAAATCATTGTTCAACACAAACATCGGGCAATCAACTCGAAATATCTTACTTTTTCTCCGGAGCGCGGCTTGTGTGTCCGTATCAATACCTGCGGTATTATGCGTGCGCACAAATTGCGCTCCGCACATTAGCAGTTTTTCGGCGTTGTATAAACCACCTGCATTTTTTATAAACTGGAAGAATTTTGTCATACGTAGCGCTCAGTGTTAGGGAGCGTGATATATACGACATTTTTGTCCAATAATAACAATATTGTGTCGCATAATCTCGTCCATAGTCATTCAATCCATTAATTATAAGTAGACCTTTAAAGTAAAGCAGACAATTAGTGTAAACAAATACGACATCACTTCCCGCTAAAAAATGTCTGGACCAAGTGCGCGATAAAATCCGCTATAAACACTATAGTCTAAGCACAGAAAAACCTATATTTCATGGATTAAACAATATATTATTTTTTATAGCAAGCGTCATCCTACTGATATAGATGCTGTTAAGGTGGAGACTTTTTTAACCTATTTGGCGACCCAGCGTCACGTGTCCAGTTCCATCATAATCAGACATTATTGGTGATTCTTTTTTTGTATCATGAGGTACCCGTATGATTATTTCACCCGATAAACAGCCGTGTCATAAAAACGACGACAAGATCCACCGTATCTTTTTTGCATTATGGCCGGACGACGCAACGCGCATTAAAATCGTTGAATCATTCAAACAGTTGTCGATTGATAAAACACAAGGCCGTATTGTAAATTTCGATAATGTACACATCACCCTGCACTTTGTTGGTAATGTTAATCAGCAAAAATGGGACTGTTTACATCGTGCGGCTCAGAAAGTGCAAGCGGACGGTTTTAATCTTGATTTGGATCATTATGGTTATTTCAATAAACCCAAAATATTGTGGATGGGTTTGAAACAGACACCCGAAGCACTAGAAACGCTGCATAAAACCTTGGGGGAGTCATTAGCCGAGTGCGATTTTCAAGTTGAACGTCGACCCTATGCGCCGCATATGACGTTAATGAGAAAACCGGCTCAACCAGAAGCATTTGAAAAAACCAAACCGATTTTCTGGCAGGTGAAAACGTTTGTTTTAGTTGAGTCTATTTCGATTGAGGGTGGGGTTCGTTATGAGGTGCGTGAGCGTTATGCGTTGAGATAGCGACTTAAGTCTTATGCTTATTTTTAACAAATACGCGAAGATGCCAAGTTTAGGCTAGTATAGTAAAGTTATCATTCAACGAAACGAATGAACCAACATAGAAAATGGGATTATCACCTCAGTTAATCTAA